>NZ_JACDCU010000321.1 GCF_013817365.1 Methylibium sp.
CGAGGGCGGTGTCGGCCCGACGCCGTCCGGGGCGGCGCTCGGCGACTGCGCCGGGGCCTTGGCACTGCGCTTGGTCGCTCCGCCGGCCTCGGTGCGGGCGGCCAGCGCGGCCCGTTTCGCCTCGAGTGCACGGCGCAACGTCGTCGCCGCCGGCTCCCTGCGCGTACGAGCGCGAGACGGCCGCGCCGCCTTCTTCGAGACCGAGGTCTGCTTCGTCGCAACCGCCTTCTTCGACGCCGCGGTCTTTTTCGCCGGCGCGGCCTTCTTCGCGGCCGTCTTCGTCGCGGTCGTCTTTTTCGCAGTCGTGGCCTTCCTCGCCGTCGTCGTCTTCTTCGCGGCCGTCGTCTTCTTCGCCGCGGTCGCCTTCTTCGCCGGCGCCGTTCGAGCGTTCCTGGCCTGCGCTTCGAAGCGCTTGAGGGCTTCGTCGAATGCGGTCGCCTTTTTCGCCGTGCGCTCGTTGGCGTGGCCGCTGACACCGCGCTTGCTGCCTGTGCGCGCCCGCGTCTGCAGCTTCTGCCGGCGAAGCAGATCGCGGTTCTTGTCGCGCAATGTTCGCGTGCGCTTGATGCGGCGCTGGAGCTCGGCCGGGCCGAGGGCCTTCAGGTCGGCGCCGAGGCTCGATTCGAACAGGGGAATCTCCGTGGCGCTCAGGAAGTCTCGGACGTGGACCCGGTTGTATGGCATGTGCCAACCTCGTGCGGTTGCAAAGGTGCAGGGTACACCGACCGCGCCGACCGGCGCCCCGCGACTCGGGCCGCTGCGGCCGCCTTCGTTTAGGGTCGGTCGAGACGAGTTGTTCGCAACGGAGATCGACGATGCATTCCACCCACCCCCGCTGGCGCGTCGCGCAGGAATAGGTTTTCTAACGGCATGTTTTCGAGCACGCCGTGGTCCAGGCGAAGCGCCAGAGAGCCGCCCGTCGTTACCGACAGCCCGACCCAGACCGGTCGATCGGCTCCTCAAATGCGCGGCCGCGAAACAGTCGTTGCGTTCGGTCGTCCACAGCAGCCTCCGGCGGACCTGTTCGAGGCCACCTGCTATCGGACAGGACGGTCAGTGCGGTAGCGGAGCTGTGGCTGTGTCGAGGGCCGGCCGAACGCTGTCGGCGGGATGTCCACCCGGGGCCTGCCGGCCGCCGAATCGCGAAGGAAAGCTTCGGCCTCGTCGGCCGGGACCGCCGGGCAGAACAGGTTGCCCTGGATCGAGTCGCAACCCTTTCGGCGCAGGAACTCGAGTTGGCCGGCCGACTCCACGCCTTTGGCGAGGACGGTCAGCTTGAGGCTGTGCGACATGGCGTCGCAGGCTGCTGTAACGGCACGGCAGAACCCAGCAGTACGCCCAGCAAGGCGGGTGCCAACCATCCTGGCAGGGCAAAATGCGCCGTGGCCAGAAAAAACCTGACTGTTCGCCGGGCCCTGATGGCCCTGGTTGTTGCCTCTGTCCTGCCCACCTTCATCGCTGCGGTTGCAGCCCTGCTCTACGCCTACACGCAGGAGCAGGCTGGCTTTCAGGACGGCTTGAGCGAAACCACCCGCGCCCTGGCGCTGGTGGTGGACCGCGAGATCGCGACGCGGGAAGCCGTCGCGCTCACAATGTCCGGCTCCCCCACCTTGACCAGGGGCGACCTGGCCGGCTTCCGTGAATACGCGCTCCAGACTGCGCCAACACGTGACAAGGTCGTGGTGCTGCACGACCTTGCGGGCCAGCAGCTTGTCAACACGCGCGTGCCCTTGGGCGAGCCGCTGCCGAAATCCATGAACAGCAAGGAGCGCATTGAGGCCGGCCCCATGCCCACCGTCGTCTCCAACCTGTACTTCGCTCCCGTGGGCAAGCAGTTCAGCTTTGCAGTGCAGGTTCCGGTGGTCCGGCAGGGACAGGTCCTCTACTACCTGTCTGTTGCGGGCTACGCGACCGCCCTGCAGTCCATCATGACCCACCAGGGACTGCCGGCAACCTGGATTGCCTCCATCCTGGACCGCAAGGGTGTTGTCGTTGCGCGCAACAAGGCGCCCGAGCAGTTCGTCGGGAAGGCAACCAGCGAGAGGCTGGCCGCGCAGATGGCGCAGCACGCCGAAGGCGTGTTCGAATCCACCGCCATTGATGGCACCCCGATCCTGGCGACCTTCAGCAAGTCGCCAACGTATGGGTGGTCCGTTGTCGTCGGGGTCCCATTGGCGGCCATTCCCGCGCCGCTCGAATCCATCGCCTTGTTCGGCGTTTTTTCGGCGTTCCTGCTGGGAGGGGCCTTGCTTCTGGCAGTGGCCACGGGACGGCGGCTGCTCAAACCGATCGAGCGCCTGAAGGACGCCTCTCAAGCGCTCGGCTCCGGCCGTCTGCTCGCGACGGAATCGACGGGGCTGAGCGAAACAGATCTTGTGCTTGCCTCGTTGCAGGAAGCCGACCGCCGTATCACCGGTGCGACCGAGGCGCTGGAGTTGCGCCGCCAGGAAGCCGAGGCAGCAGCGGCGCAAGTGGGGCAAAGCGAAGCACGGCTTTTGCGGCTGGCCAACACCATCCCGAACCTCGCCTGGATCGCCGATGCCGAGGGCAGCATCACCTGGTACAACGACCGCTGGTACGCCTACACCGGTACCACGCCGGCCGAGATGGATGGCTGGGGTTGGCAGGCGGTCCATGACCCGGCCGTCCTGCCGGAAGTCATGCAGAAGTGGCAGGAGTCGATCCGGACAGGCCAGGCATTCGAGATGACCTTCCCGCTGCGCGGAGCAGACGGTATCTACCGCCCGTTTTTCACGCGCGTTGCGCCGGTCAGCGATACCGGGGGCAAGCTTGTGCAATGGTTTGGCACCAACACCGATGTGTCGCCCCTGAAACAGGCGGAGAACGAATTGCGTGAGGCCGACCGGCGCAAAGACGAGTTCCTGGCAATGCTGGCGCATGAGTTGCGAAACCCCCTGGCCCCGATCCGTACCGCGGCGGAACTGCTGCGCCGGCTTGACGGCACGGACGCCAGCGTGATGAAGGCCAGCCAGATCATTGCGCGCCAGGTTGGCCACATGTCGGACCTGCTCGATGACCTGCTGGACGTCTCGCGGATCACGCGCGGGCTCATCCTGCTGGACAAGGAGCGGGTCGATGTGGGGGTTGTCATCGCCAGCGCCATCGAGCAGGTGCGACCGCTGATCGAATCCAGGCAACACACGCTCCAGGTGGATGACCGCCATCCTGGCGCATGCGTCCTGGCCAGCCGCCTGCGGCTCACCCAGGTGGTTGCCAACCTCCTGGACAACGCTGCGAAGTACTCGGAGCCGGGGGGCACGATCACGGTCCGGATCGCGCCGTCCGGGGACCGAGTGAGCGTCGTGGTCCAGGACACGGGCATCGGCATTGCGCCAGACCTGTTGCCGCGCATTTTCGAGCCGTTCACCCAGGCTGAGCGCGCCGCGGACCGTTCGCAGGGCGGCCTTGGCCTCGGACTGGCGGTCGTCAAGGGGCTGGTCGGGCTGCAGGACGGAAGCGTTTCTGCCAGCAGCGAAGGGATCGGCAAAGGCAGCCGTTTTGAAATCCTGCTGCCCCTCATGGTCACGGGCGAATCAGCGCCAGGGCAGCAGACAGACCCGCACCCCACAGAAAGCCCGACCGAGACTTTGGACATTCTGGTCGTAGACGACAACGCTGACGCGGCCGATGCCCTGGTCGTGCTGCTTGAGACGTTTGGTCATCGGGCCAGGAGCGCCTACACCGCCACACAAGCGCTCGCAGTCCTGCAGCGTGACGGTTTCGACGTGGGGATCCTCGATATCGGCCTGCCGGACATGAGCGGCTATGCGCTCGCCGCCAGGATCCGTGAACTGGGGCTCCCGGCAGGTACGCTGATCGCGCTCAGCGGCTACGGCCAGGACCACGACAAGGTCGCGTCCGCCGCAGCCGGTTTTTCAGCGCACTTGGTGAAACCCGCATCACCGGATGTGTTGCTGGAGGCCCTGGCCGCCGTGCCGGCCAGGGCCCGGACTTGCCAATATCAAGCGCATGTCGATCCATGCCGCGCTGAACCACGTCACCCACTACAAATATGACCGTCCGGTTCAGCTGGGCCCGCAGATGGTCAGGCTGCGGCCCGCGCCCCATTGCCGCAGCAGCATCATTTCGTATTCGCTGCGGGTGGAGCCGGCGAACCACTTCATCAACTGGCAGCAGGACCCGTTCGCCAACTACCAGGCACGCCTGGTGTTTCCGGAGAAGACCACTGAATTCAAGGTGACGGTGGATCTGGTGGTCGAGATGGCGGTGTCGCCCCTTTGATTTCTCCCTGGAACCGAGCGCCGAGAGCTTTCCCTTCAAGTACCCGGCTGAGTTGGCCCAGGAAGGGGAACAGGAATTTCAAACGCTGTTTTTCCGGCACGGCCGCCAATGGCCGGGGATCGAAGGGCGCCTGAGGCTTGCGGGGCACCCGGACCCAAGCCACAAAGCAGTCGGTCGGTTTGCTCGCTGAATCGAGGCTAGGATTGGCAAGGGCCTCGGCCAGGGTGCGGGCTGTTTTTGCAGAATTTCCCTGACCGACACTGACAGCCATGGGGCAGACTTAGTTCGGCACACCCTGCGCGTGGCTTGCCGAGGCCGGAGTTGCCGCACAGGAGATTCGCGTGGCGCCGATTGACGTTTTGCATCGCCAGGCTATGGGATGCTCGAGCGGGCGCAGCTCAGTCCTTCGTTGGATGGCGTCGATGGGGTATGCGCTCGGTCTTGCGTTCAGCGTTTGCGCCGCATTCGCAGCGCCACCCAACCCGGCCGATTTCAATGGCTTCGATGTGGCGAACGCGAGCGTGCCGACCCAGGCCATTC
>NZ_JACDCU010000322.1 GCF_013817365.1 Methylibium sp.
AGGTTGTCGACGACGCGGCAAAACAGATCCCACTTCAGCGCCCGCAAGGGCGGTGGCGACAAGGCCTCGCTGTGCATGCGCGCGATTATCGAAGCCACAATCCTGCGCATGAATGTGGCCTCCGTTTTGCCCGGCCTCGTGCCGATGGCTCAGGCCCTCGAAACGACAGCGCCGGCCCGGTGGCTGCAGCAGTCGATGTGGGGGTATCCGGTGGTCAGTGCGCTGCACATCGTGGCGATCGCGCTGCTGCTCGGCGCGATCACGGTGGTCGATGCGCGTCTGCTCGGCTTTGCGCGACAGGTTCCGGTGGCGCATGTGGCCCGCGCGGCCTGGCCGTTCGCGTTGGCCGGCGTGGTGCTGGCGCTCGGCACCGGCCCGCTCTTGTTCATCGTGCAGCCGGGCGACTACCTGGTCAATCCGGCGTTTTTCTGGAAGCTGCTGTTGCTGCTCGCTGCCTTCGCCAACGTGGCGTGGTTCCACCTGCGCTTCGCGGCCGTGCTGCGCGGCGTGGGCGAACCGACGGCCGGCGTTCGCTGGGTCGCGGCGCTGTCGATCGGGGTTTGGCTCTGCGTGCTGTTCGCGGGACGCATGATCGCTTTCGTCTGAACCGGCGCTCCGGTCCGTGCGACCCGGGCGACACAATCTTGTCTCATGAACGAGTCCGAAAACTTGCCGCTGGAAGACGCGTTACCGCCTGTCGACGCGGCACGCCAGCGCCTGCTCGACGACGTGGCCGCCTTGCCGGGCCTGCCCGGCGTGTACCGTTATTTCGACGCGCAGGGCACGCTGCTCTACGTGGGCAAGGCCAGCAGTCTGAAGAAGCGCGTGTCGAGCTATTTCCAGAAGCAGCATGGCGGCAGCCAGACGCGGGTCAGCCACATGGTCTCGAAGATCGCGCGGCTGGAGACGACGGTGGTGCGCTCCGAGGCCGAGGCGCTGCTGCTCGAGAACAACCTGATCAAGACGCTGAACCCCAAGTTCAACATCCTGTTTCGCGACGACAAGAGCTATCCCTACCTGAAGATCACCGGCGCGCACACCGCCGAAGGCGCCAGTGCACCGGCCGCGCTGCAGTACCCGCGCATCGCCTATTACCGCGGCGCGGTCGACAAGCGGCATCGCTACTTCGGGCCGTACCCGAGCGCTTGGGCGGTCAAGGAGACGATCCAACTGCTGCAAAAGGTGTTTCGTCTGCGCACCTGCGAGGACACCGTCTTCAACCACCGCACACGGCCTTGTCTGCTGTACCAGATCAAGCGCTGTTCGGGGCCCTGCGTGAAGGAAATTGCTCAGCCGGACTACGCGCATGACGTCGGCAACGCGGAGCGTTTCCTGCTCGGTGAAGTCGAGCAGGTGATGGGCGCGTTGCAGGCGCGCATGCTCGCGCATGCCGAGGCGCTGGAGTTCGAGAAGGCGGCCGAGATCCGCAACCAGCTCGGTGCCTTGTCGCGCGTGCTGCACCAGCAATCGGTCGAGAACAATGCCGGCGGCGCCTTCGACAAGGATGCCGACGTGATCGCGGTGGTGGTCGAGGGCGGGCGTGCCTGCGTGAACCTGGCGATGGTGCGGGGTGGCCGCCACCTGGGCGACCGGCCCTACTTTCCGACGCACGTGGAAGAAGCGGCGGTGCTCGGCAAAGCGCTCGCTGAGGACGAAGCCGACGTGACCACGGATGCCGCCGCCGAGTCCGCCGAGCCGGGCGAGTCGCAGGTGCAGATCCAGGTGTTGGAGGCGTTCATTGCGCAGCACTACCTCGACGGTGCGCCCCCGCCGCTGCTCATCACCAGCCAGCCCATCGCCAAGAGCCTCGTCGAGGCGCTGCGTGAAGCCAGCGGCGTGCGCATCGTCGCCCAGCACCACCCGCGCGAGCAGCGCCGGCAATGGCTGGAGATGGCGCTGAAGAACGCCCGGATCAAGCTGGCGCAGCTGCTGGCCGAGGAAGGCTCGCAGCGCTCGCGCACCCGGTCGCTGGTCGATGCGCTCGACCTGGCGCCCGACAGCCTGGACAGCTTTCGCATCGAGTGCTTCGACATCAGCCACACCGCAGGCGAGGCAACGCAAGCCTCGTGCGTGGTGTTCGAGCAGCACAAGATGCAAAGCGCGCAGTACCGCCGCTACAACATCGCCGGCATCACGCCCGGCGACGATTACGCGGCGATGCGCCAGGTGCTGACCCGCCGCTACGGCAAGCTCGCCGAGGCGGCGGTCAAGGGCACGGCGCGGCTGCCCGATCTGGTGCTCGTGGACGGCGGCCGCGGGCAGGTGTCGATGGCCCGCGAGGTGTTCGGGGAGCTGGGCCTCGATCTCGGCCTGATCGCCGGCGTCGAGAAAGGCGAGGGCCGCAAGGTCGGCCTGGAGGAACTGGTGTTCGCAGATGGCCGGCCGAAGATCGGGTTGGGCCGCGACTCGTCGGCCCTCATGCTGGTGGCGCAGATCCGCGACGAGGCGCATCGATTCGCGATCACCGGGATGCGGGCCCGACGGGCCAGCGTGCGCACTGGCAGCAGCAAGCTCGAAGACATCGCCGGCATCGGGCCGCGCAAGCGCGCCAAGCTGCTGCAGCGCTTCGGCGGTGTGAGGGGCGTCGCCAACGCGAGCGTCGACGATCTGGCCGGTGTGGAAGGCGTGTCGCGCGAGTTGGCCGAGGAGATCTACCGTGTCCTCCACTGAGCCGCACCCCCGCAGCGCCGTCGTGCCGGCCGAAGGCACGTCCGAAGGCACAATCGCGCGGATGTTCTTCAACCTGCCGACCTTGCTGACATGGGCGCGCATCGTCGCCATCCCCCTGGTCGTCGGCGTTTTCTATCTCGAGCTCGAGACTTCGCTGCAGAACCTGCTGGCGACGGTGCTCTTCATCGTCGTGGCACTGACCGACTGGGCCGACGGCTACCTGGCGCGGCGTTTAAACATGACGTCTTCGTTCGGCGCCTTCCTCGATCCGGTGGCCGACAAGTTCCTGATCTGCGCCGCGCTGGTCGTTCTGGTGCACGAACAGCGGCTGGATTCGTTCGTGGCCCTGATCATCATCGGCCGCGAGATCGCGATTTCCGCGCTGCGCGAGTGGATGGCGCAGATCGGCGCTTCGCGCAGCGTTGCCGTGCACATGCTGGGCAAGCTCAAGACCACCGTGCAGATGATCGCGATCCCGTTCCTGCTCTACGACGCGGTGCTGTTCGGGCTGATCGATACCCGCTTGTGGGGCACGGTGCTGATCGTCGTGGCTGCGGCGCTGACGATCTGGTCGATGGTCTATTACTTGCAGAAGGCGCTGCCGGAGATCCGGGCCAAGGTGCGCTGATGGCGCGTCGTTCTTCGACGCTGCGCGCCGGCGGCGCGGGCGGCCGATCACGGCACGCCGGTGCGGTGGACGAAGCGCTGCTGCTCGCCATGCCGATCGTCTTCGTGCTGATCTGGAGCACCGGCTTCATCGTGGCGCGCTACGGCATGCCGCATGCCCCGCCGCTGAAGTTCCTGGCGCTGCGCTATGCGCTATCGCTGTTGTGCTTCGGGGTGTGGATCGCCCTGTCGAAAGCGGCATGGCCCCGCAACCGGGCGCAATGGGCGCACTTGGCGATGGTCGGTTTGCTGATCCACGCCGGTTACCTGGGCGGCGTGTGGGCGGCAGTCAAGGCAGGGATCGGCGCGGGCACCGTGGCGCTGCTCGTCGGTTTGCAGCCGGTGCTCACAGCGCTGTGGGTCACGGGCGTGGGCTCGCACGGCGAGCGCGTGTCACCGCGGCAATGGCTCGGTCTGGCGCTCGGCTTCGCCGGTCTGCTGATGGTGGTGGCCCCCAAGCTCGGTAGCGGCGAGATCACCGGCTGGAACCTATCGCTGGCGATCGGCGCGCTGCTCAGCATCACGACGGGCACGCTTTATCAGAAACGCCATGTAAAGACGTGCGACGTTCGCACCGCCAGCAGTGTGCAACTGCTCGCCGCTCTGGCGGTGACCTTGCCGGTCGCGCTGCTGGAAGCCGAGGCAGTCGACTGGCGGCATCCACAGCTGATCGGTGCGATGGCGTGGTCCGTGCTGGTGCTCACGTTGGGCGGCGCTTCACTGCTTTACCTGCTGATCCAGCGGGGTGCGGCCACCGCGGTGACGAGCTTGTTGTACCTCGTGCCGCCCTGCACCGCGGTGCTGGCCTGGGCCCTGTTCGACGAGTCGCTTGCCGCACCCGTGCTGATCGGGCTGGGCTTCACGGCGGCAGGCGTCGCGCTCGTGGTGGGCGCGCCGCGTGCTACCGCCCCGGCTTGATGAGCGCACGCCGCGCCGCGCGGCATCGAGCGGCCCGTCGGACGAACGATGCTGGTGCACGGGCCTGTCAAGCGAGGAATTCACGCCGCGTTCGGACCGCCGCCGCAGCTAATCTGCATAGAATTCCGCTGGACGCTTGACACCCCGCAAGCTCACCGCTGTAATGAATCTGCAGCCGCTGCGGTCGATTGCAGCGCGCGTCCCACGGGCCCGTCCGGCCACCCGAATCCCAGCAAGAGACACCTTTTCAACAGGGGTACCTTCGTGAACAAGACCGAACTGATCGAACACATTGCCAAGCAGGCCGACATCTCCAAGGCTGCGGCCACGCGCGCGCTCGAAGCCTTGATCGGCGGCGTGCGCACCACGCTCAAGAAGGGGGGCAGCGTGTCTCTCGTCGGCTTCGGTACCTTTGCAGTGACCAAACGGGCCGCGCGCAGCGGCCGCAACCCGCGCACCGGCGACGCGATCAAGATCAAGGCCGCAAAGGTGCCGAAGTTCCGCCCCGGCAAGGCTTTGAAGGAAGCGCTCAATTGACG
>NZ_JACDCU010000323.1 GCF_013817365.1 Methylibium sp.
AGCGACTGGCTGGCGACGCTCGACCATGCGATGCGCAACTTCAAGGACGAGAGCTTCATCGGCCAGTACCTGTCACCGCGGCTGATGCGCGAATTTCGCCTGTTCGCGATCAAGGACGATTCCGACGAGCCCGAACTGGAGGTCAGCGCCATCCACGACGAAGCCGGCTACCGCAAGGTGCGTGAAGCACTCTCCCGGCAGTACGATCTGGGCTCGCGCGAGCCCAACATCCAGGTCTGGGGCGTCAACCTGCGCGGCGACCGCTCGCTCACCCTGCGGCACACGCAGCACAACGCCCGCCCCATGGGCGATGCGACGCAGGAAGTGCTCAAGCACGTGGCGCGGCTCTGGGGGTTCGACGCACACCTGGAGAGCGTGGACAGCGAGGGCGAAGTCGAGAAGCGCTGGACGGTGATGGGTCCGCGGCACTGATCCGTCTCATTGCGGGCCAAGTGCCCACCCCCTGCTGCGCCTGCGGCCGCCATGTCCACAAGCCGGTTCCTGGTCAGGGCGCCCGGCGAATACCGGAGCTAGCGGTCGCTCAACGGCTCATCAGGCGGCGCCGACGCTTTTCAGCACCCACACGCCGGCGGGCGGCAGATTGCCCCACACCACCTCGCGCAGCGTCCATTGCAGCCGGCTCGCGCGCGGCAGTGCGAACGGTGCGCGGGGTTGGTAGGTGTACTGCACCAGGCGGCGTCCGGGGTGTGCCTCGACGAACACCAGCAGCGACTGCACGGTGGTCGTGCGCAAGGGCTCGGGCAGGCTGCGAAAGGGCAGCGACGACACCAGCACCGTGTCGCCAGGCGCCGCGGTGCGCTCCTGGAGCACCTCGTGAGCGGCTGCGCAGCTGAGCTCGACGTCGGGAAAGCGTCGCTTGAGGCCGGCCGCGAGGTGGCGTTGCAGCTCCACGGCAAGCAGCGGCGTATGCGGCGCCACGGCGCGCAGTGCGGCGGTCACCGCGCCGGTCCCGGCGCCGAGCTCGATGACCGCGCTTGCCGATCCCACCTGCTCAGCCATTGCGCACGCCAGCCGGCGTGACGAAGGCGCCAGCGCGCCGACCAGCGTGGGACGCGTGAGCGCCAGGGCGAGGAAAGCCATGTTGATCATGTCGACGGTGGTCCCCAGCGAGGGCCGCGCAGGCGTGAGCCGGCGCAAGCAGGTGTTGCCACGGGCCACCCCCCGGTCAGCGGCTCACAGCACAAAAACCTTGCCCGGATTGAGGATGTTGTTCGGGTCGAACGCGCGTTTGATGCCCTGCATCAGCGCCACGCCGCCCGCGCCGGCTTCGTCGATAAGAAAGCCCATCTTGTGCAGGCCGATGCCGTGCTCGCCGCTGCACGTGCCCTCGAGCCGCAGTGCACGGGCCACCAGCTGCGCATTGAGCCGTTCGGCCGTCTCGCGCTCCTGCGGCTGCAGGGGATCGATCAGATAGCCGACGTGGAAGTTGCCGTCGCCCACATGGCCGACGATGAAGTAGGACAGGCCGCTGGCATCGACCTCGTTGACCGTCTCGTCGATGCACTCGGCCAGCCGCGAGATCGGCACGCAGGTGTCGGTGGTCACGGCGCGGCAGCCCGGCCGCGTCTGCAATGCCGACAAGTAGGCGTGATGGCGGGCGGTCCACAGCCGCGTGCGCGCCTCGGGCGTGGTCGCCCAGTCGAAGTCCTCGCCGCCGAACTCCGCCGCGATGGCCTGCACCGTCTCGGCCTGCTCCTGCACGCTGCCCGGGCTGCCGTGGAACTCCATCAGCAGCAGCGGGGCCTCGCGCAGGCCCAGGCGGTCATGCGCATTCACCGCTCGCACGGCATGCGCGTCGAGCAGCTCGCAGCGCGCGATCGGCACGCCGGTCTGGATGATGCGGATCGTCGTGCGCACCGCCGCGTCGATGCTCGGAAAGCTGCAAACCGCCGCGCTGATCGCCTCGGGCAGCGGATGGAGCTTGAGCGTGATCTCGGTCATCACGCCCAGGGTGCCTTCACTGCCAACGAACAGCCGCGTCAGGTCGTAGCCGGCGCTGCTCTTGCGTGCGCGGGTGCCGGTGCGGATGGTCTCGCCGCTTGCCGTGACCACCGTCAAACTCAGCACGTTCTCGCGCATCGTGCCGTAGCGCACGGCGTTCGTGCCGCTGGCGCGGGTGGCGGCCATGCCGCCGATCGAGGCGTCGGCGCCGGGGTCGATTGGGAAGAACAGGCCCTCGTGGCGGATGTGCTCGTTGAGGTGCTTGCGGGTCACGCCGGCCTGCACGGTGATCGTCAGGTCCTCGGCATCGACGCGCAGCACGCGGTTCATGCGGCTCAGGTCGAGGCTGACGCCGCCTTGAACCGCCAGCAGGTGCCCTTCGAGCGAGGAGCCGGCACCGTAGGCGATCACGGGCACCGCATGCGCATTGGCGAGCGCGACGACGAAGCTCACCTCCTCGGTCGACTCGCAATAGACCACGGCATCCGGCGGCGGCACGTCGAAAGGCGATTCGTCGCGGCCGTGCTGCTCGCGCACCGCTCGGGCGGTCGAGCAGCGCGCGCCGAAGCGGGCTCCGAGCGCGTCCAGCATCACGGCGGGTATCGGCCGAGGAGCCAGCTGGGGCAGCAGTTCGACCGGAGCGTTCATGGGGGCGGTTCTCCTGAGCGGCCTTGCGTTGCGGCGCAATTGTAGGGAGCCGCCCCGGCCGCGTCGAAGTGGTGATCCAGGCAAGGCTTGCGCTCTTGTTCGAGCGCACATCGTTGACCCGGGGGCGCTGCTAGCATCGACGCATGGCCCATCGACTGTCCCAGATCGCCACGCGCACCGGCGACGATGGCACCACCGGCCTGGGCGACGGCAGCCGCGTCGCCAAGGATCACCTTCGCGTCCAGGCGATGGGCGACGTGGACGAGCTCAACTCGACCCTCGGCGTGCTGCTGTGCGAACCCTTGCCGGCGCCGGTGCGCGATCTCCTGGTCGACATCCAGCATGAGCTGTTCAACCTGGGCGGTGAGCTGTCGATCCCGGGCTATGCGCTGCTCAAGGACGAGGCGGTGTTGTCGCTGGATGCTGCGCTCGCCGAGCACAACGCCGCGCTGCCGCGGCTGCAGGAGTTCATCCTCCCGGGCGGCACGCGCAGCGCCGCGCTCGCGCACGTCGGCCGTACCGTAGCGCGGCGCGCCGAGCGCACCGTGATCGCGCTGGCTCGCACCGAGCCCGACGCCGTGCGTGGGGCGCCGCGGCTGTACCTCAATCGACTGAGCGATTTGCTGTTCGTGCTGGCTCGGGTGCTCAACCGGGCGAACCTCGACGGCCTGGGCGGCGACGACGTGTACTGGCATAGCGCGAGGATGCAGGCCAGCCCGGACTGACGGAGCGGTGGGCCTCGGGCGGGCCTTGCGCTTTGCGAAACATGCGCCCGCGTGTTTCAGGCTGGGTTTTCCTCCACCTTACGTTGTGCCGGCAAAAGGGCATCCCATTCGGCAAGGCTGCGCAGCCACGTTCCCGCTCGCGGGGACCTTGCTTCACAGCGGCTGCCTCGTTCGGCGGCGCGGGCAGGGCACTAGCCGCGCCGCGCCTTCACCGCCCCACTCAACACCTCCAGCACCGCCAGCGAATCGTCCCAGCCGATGCAGGCATCGGTGATGCTCTGGCCGTAGGCCAGCTGAGTGGGGTCGTCGCGGCCGGCGCTGAACTTTTGGGCGCCGGCGTGGAGGTGGCTCTCGACCATCACGCCGAACACCTGCCGGCTGCCGCCGGCAATCTGCTGACCGATATCCTTTGCCACCTCGACCTGTCGCTGGTGTTGCTTGGCGCTGTTGGCATGCGAGCAGTCGACCATCAGGCTGGCCGGCAGCTTGGCCGCCGTCAGATCGGCGCATGCCGCCGCCACGCTGGCGGCGTCGTAGTTCGGCGCCTTGCCGCCTCGCAGGATGACGTGACAGTCCTTGTTGCCGCGCGTCTCGACGATCGCAACCTGGCCGTTCTTGTGCACCGACAGGAAGTGGTGCGGACGGCCGGCCGACTGGATCGCGTCGGTGGCGATGCGGATGTTGCCGTCGGTGCCGTTCTTGAAGCCGATCGGCGCACTCAGGCCTGAAGCCAGCTCCCGGTGCACCTGGCTCTCGGTGGTGCGCGCGCCGATTGCGCCCCAGGAAATGAGGTCGCCGATGTACTGTGGCGAGATCACGTCGAGAAACTCGCTGCCGGCCGGCAGGCCCAGGCGGCCGATCTCCATCAGCAACTGGCGGGCGATGCGCAGACCCTCGTCGATGCGAAAGCTCTCGTCGAGGTAGGGGTCGTTGATGAGGCCCTTCCAGCCGACCGTGGTGCGCGGCTTCTCGAAGTACACGCGCATCACGATCTCCAGCGTGCCGGCGTAGCGGTCCCGCTCCGCCTTGAGCTTTCGGGCGTAGTCCACGGCGGCCACCGGATCGTGGATCGAGCAAGGCCCCATCACCACCAGCAGCCGGTCGTCAGTGCCCGCCATGATTTCGCGGATGGCGCGCCGGGTGTTGCCGACCAGCGCCTCGACCGGCGTGCCGCGCACCGGAAAGAAGCGGATCAGGTGCTCCGGGGGCGGCAGCGGCATCACGTTTTCGATGCGCTCGTCATCGGTCTGGCTGGTCTTGTCGGCGGGCGGGGCCCAGCCGTCGGGGGCGTTGGTGGACAGGGCATTCATCGGTTTCTCCTGGCGACGAGTCGGTAGATACAAAAGCAGAGGCGAAAAAAAACCGCCGAGGGACAGGCCCGGCGGTTGGGGGTTCGGCGGCGCTTTCTTGCTTAGGCGCTGGCCTCTCCTCCGCCGGAGCGGTGCGAG
>NZ_JACDCU010000324.1 GCF_013817365.1 Methylibium sp.
TCGGGCGGCGCCACGTAGAACTGGAAGAAGGCATGGCAGGGCATCAGCGCCATCTTCGGCAGGTCGGCCACGTTCCAGGCACTCACGATGATGCGGCGCGAGTCGGGGTTGGTCTCGAGCTGCCGGACCACTTCGGCGATCTGGTCGATGTGTGCGCCATCCGGCGCCGGCCAGCTTCGCCATTGCACGCCATACACGGGGCCCAGGTCGCCGTCGGGCTTGGCCCATTCATCCCAGATCGTCACGCCGCGCTCCTGCAGCCAGCGCGCATTGCCATCGCCGCGCAGGAACCACAGCAGCTCGAGGATCACACTTTTGAGATGTACTTTCTTGGTGGTGACCAGCGGAAAACCTTCGCGCAAATCGAAGCGCATCTGGTGGCCGAACACGCTGGTCGTTCCGGTGCCGGTGCGGTCGGGCTTGAACACGCCGTGCGTTTGCACGTGGCGCATGAAGTCTTCATATTGGGAGCGAACGGGGCGCTCTGGGGGGGTGGCAGTCATCAGTAGGAGCCGAACAAGGTGTCTAAAGCGTTGATCACGTCCGAGCGTTGCTGTGCGACGTGCGCAACGGGGCGTTTGAGCAGCGTCCCGTTCACCGATGCGATGGAGGCCGTGTCGAGCACGAGCCGGCGGCCTTCGACATCGAGCGTGGGGTTGAGGTCGCGTGCCGCAGCACCGAACCCGCTTGCCGTGCGCAGCGGGATGACGACCCTCGAGCCGATCGGGGCAAGGTGATCGTTTTGAACGTCGAGCACATAAGGAGTGTGGCGCCGCTCGCCCGCGAACGGGTTGGCGTACACATCGAAGCGCGCCACGCGCCTACGCGGTGGACTGATCGGCGTCCGGACGCATGAAGGTCCGGTGGCGATCCGAAAAAAGGCCTTCTTTCTCGATGCGCGCGTTGTAGTGTTCGAGCGCGTGGGCATTCTCAATGCGCCAGCGCTCCCAATACACACGCTCGACTTCCACGGCCAGCAGCCGATCGACGGTCTGCGAGATGTTGAGCTGAAGTTCCTTGGCCAGATCGAGCACGGCCGAGTTGAGAGAAAAATTGACGGCGCGCTTGGGCGCGTTGGCGAAACGGCGCATCGAAAGCTCCAGAGTTCGTGCGCATGAATTATGTGCCTTCACCCCGGAAGCCACGAGTGTTCAGGACCTCGGCTGCCCCGCCGCCGCCGCCTGCTCCGGCTCGCGCAGCAAGATCTCCACACGGCGGTTCTGCGCTCGGCCGGCCACGCTGGTGTTGTCGGCGATCGGCTCGTAGGAGCCGCGGCCGGCCGTCTCCACGCGCGACGGGCTGATGCCGCGCGCCGCGAGGTAGTCGCGCACGCTTTGCGCCCGCTGGACCGACAGCGGATTGTTGACCGCATCACTGCCGGTGCTGTCGGTATGACCGATGATGCGCACGCGCAGGTTCGGGTCGTTGGCCAGGCCGCTGGCGAAGCTGTCGAGCACGGTGCGCAGCTCGGGCTTGATGGCGGCGCGGCCGGTGTCGAAGGAAATGTCGCTCGGCACGTTGAGCTTGAGCTGGTTGTCGGCGGTGCGCGTCACGTCCACGCCGGTGCCCTGGGTGGATTGCTCCATCGCACGGCGCTTGTCCTCCATCTTCTTCGACCACACATTGCCGGCGATCGCGCCGCCGATTGCGCCCACCGCCGCGCCCGTGGCCGCGCCCTGCTTGCTGTCGCCGAGCAGCACACCGGCGACGGCGCCGACGGCCGCACCGATGCCGGCGCCCTTGGCCGTGCCGGCTTCGCGCTCGCTCATGTTCTGGCAGCCGGCCAGCAAGGTGGCGGCGCTGAGCGCCAGGATGGCGCGGGCGGCGTGTGTGGGAACGAGTTTCATGGTGGATCTCCGGGAGAAAGACGGGGCAGGAATCCCTGCATTTTCAGCCTCGCCACAGTGGCTCCTGCAACGAGGCGTGTCTGTGCGGTATCGCTCAAGCGGTCGAGCGGGAAGGCACGACGTCTGTGAACTGCGCCGCAGCCAGCCGCGAATACAGGCCACTGCGCGCGAGCAACTCGGCGTGCGTGCCGGCATCGACCACCCGCCCGGCCTTGAGCACGACGATGCGGTCGGCATTGATCACCGTGGCCAGCCGGTGCGCGATGACCAGCGTGGTGCGCCCGCGCATCGCTGCGTCCAGGGCGGCCTGCACGGCGCGCTCGCTTTCGGTGTCGAGTGCGCTGGTCGCTTCGTCGAGCAGCAGCAGCGGCGCGTTCTTGAGGATCGCCCGCGCGATCGAGATGCGCTGGCGCTGCCCGCCGGAGAGCCGCACGCCGCGTTCGCCGAGAAAGCTGGCATAGCCTTCGGGCAGCGCACGGATGAAGCCATCGGCATGCGCGGCGGTGGCCGCAGCGATGACTTCTTCGTCGCTTGCGTCGGGTCGGCCGTAGCGGATGTTCTCGAGTGCGCTGGTCGAGAACACCACGCTGTCCTGCGGCACCAGGCCAATGCGCGCGCGCAGGGCCTGCAACTCGGCTTCGTGAACCCCCACGCCGTCGATCGCGACCCGGCCCGACTGCGCGTCGTAGAAGCGCAGCAGCAACTGGAACACCGTGCTCTTGCCGGCGCCGCTGGGGCCGACCAGTGCGACGGTCTGGCCGGGTTCGACCTCGATCGTCACGTCGTCGAGCGCCAGCGTGAGCGGGCGCGAGGGATAGCGAAACGCCACGCCCTGAAGGCTGACGCGCGAGCCGACCCTTCCGACCCCCTGCACGCCTCTTTCGTGCATCGGCACGGCCGGCATCGCCGTGGGTTGCGCCGGGCTGGCGATCGGCGAGCGCGTTTGCAGCAGCTCGATCAGCCGCTCGCTCGCGCCGGCCGCGCGCAGCAGATCACCATAGACCTCCGCCAACACCGCCACCGAGCCCACCAACAGGATCACGTACACGACCGTCTGGCCCAGATGGCCCGCGGTGATTTGCCCGTCGATGACCGCCTGCGTACCTTGGTAGAGCCCCCACAGCAGCGCGCCGAAGGTGGTGCTGATGACGAAAGCCACCAGCCCGGCGCGCATGCGCGTGCGCCGAACCGCGGTGGCGAAGGCGCGTTCGGTGGCGGTGTCGAAACGCGCGGCCTCGCGCGCCTCTTGCGTGTAGCTCTGCACCACCGGCACGGCATTGAGCACTTCGGCCGCGATGGCGCTCGAATCGGCGACGCGGTCCTGGCTGGCGCGCGAGAGCTTTCTCACCTTGCGGCCAAACCACAGCGCCGGCAGCACCACCAGCACCAGGATGCCCATGACCTGCGACATGACGACCGGGTTGGTGACGATCAGCATGCCCATCGCGCCGATGCCCATCACCGTGTTGCGCAGGCCCATGCTCAGGCTCGAGCCGATCACCGCCTGCACCAGGGTGGTGTCGGTGGTCAGGCGCGAGAGCACTTCGCCGGTCTGGGTGGTCTCGAAGAACTCGGGGCTTTGCCGAACGACATGCGCATAGACGGCATTGCGCAGGTCGGCGGTGATGCGCTCGCCCAGCCACGTGACCATGTAGAAGCGCGCGGCGGAGAACACGCCGAGTGCCGCACCGACAGTGAAGAGAGCGAAGAAGTGCTCGCGCAACGCCAGCACGCGCTCGCCGGGATCAGCGGCGACGAGGCCCTGGTCGATCAGGCTCTTGAGGGCGAGGGGGAGGACCAGGGTGCTGATGGCGGCGAGTAAGAGGAACAGGCCGGCCAGGGCGATGCGGCCGCGGTATGGGCGCAGGAAGGGGAGCAGTTCGCGAAGAGGGCGGACCGAGCGAGCGGGTGGCGCGGGCTGCGGCCGCGCGGCGGAGGAGGCGGGGGCCGGGGCTGCGGCGGTGCCTACCGAAGTGGGATCGGGAGCGGGGGCGGAAACGGTCATCCGGGAGAGTGTAGGTACCTCGTGGAGCGAGCACGGAGCCGCCGGAGACATGCGGCCGAGGCGGAACCGGGAGCGGATGCGGCCGTGAAACATTAGGTGGTCTAAATCCACCCTGCAGGAACGTGCATCGAGCGCGTTTCATTGGGAATCCGCGTGGCGACACCGGACGCAGGCGGTTGACTTGGATCAACGGGCCGTCTAGCGTCGCGGCGTCTAAAACTAGTTAACCCTCATGCAAATCGCACGCCGCCTGCTCCGCGAGTTCTGGCTGCCCGCGCTTGTCGCCGTCGCTTGGACTGTGTTCAACATCTACTCCACGAAGTCGTGGGACTTCAAAGCCATCGTGAATGTTTTCGGTCCGTCCTTCTTTCTTGCAAGTTGGGCGACAGGTCAGTTCTTCCGAGTGCAGAAGCAGGTCGGGGTGGAGAAGAACCTTACCAGCATTGAGACGCGTGTCACGACCCTAGTAGAGCGTCTCGAGAAGCACACCACAGATTTTCTTGGCTACGCGACTGGCGGGGACAGCTGGGCGAGTTTTAGACCGATGCTCCCCAGCAGGGACACGCTAGAACTGATGCTTCACAATGAATCGAAGTACCCCGTATTCGACGTCTATGCAGAAGCAATAGATTTAGACGAACCAATCGAGCCCGACAAGGGTCGCCTCTGGACACGTCACCGGTTCGTATTGCACAGTCTCTTCCCCAACAAGGGCGTCATGGGAGCCTATAGGTTCGACCTTAAAGACAAGGACAGACTTAAGGTCAACGTTTTCACACGAACACGGAACAATGGCTCCATGCCGTTTCGTGTGGAACGCGACAGTCTCATCGGGCGGCGGCCGGGGCGAACGGGTGAGCCGGCAGGTTCTTCAGGCGTGACAGCCGCAGGTACGCGATGGCGAT
>NZ_JACDCU010000037.1 GCF_013817365.1 Methylibium sp.
GGTCTATGCCTGCATCGACGGGCTGGCGAACACCGACGCCGTGATCGACTGGGCCGCCTGGTCGGCGCGCCGCCTCGAAGTGCCGCTGGAGTTCCTGCACGTACTGGAGCGCCATCCCGAGCATGCGGAGGTCACCGACTTCAGCGGCGCGATCGGCCTCGGCGCGCAAGAATCGCTGCTGCAGGCGCTGAGCGAGCAGGACGAGCAGCGAAGCCGCCAGGCACGCGAAGCCGGACGTCGGCTTCTGACGCACGCTCGCGAGCGTGCCGCCGCCGCTGGCGCGACCCGGCTCGATGCCCGTCTGCGGCACGGCGAATTCGTCGAGGCCGTCATGGAGATGCAGGCGGAAGCCGGCCTCTTCGTGCTGGGTGAGCATTACCACGCGGGCGGCCCGGCAAGACTCCACGCCGATCACCATGTGGAGCAGGTCATTCGTGCTGTGCGCCGGCCGATTCTGGTCGCCACGGCCGACGCCTTCGAGGCGCCGCGAAGGGTGGTGGTCGCCTTCGACGGCAGCGTCATGGCACGCCGGGCGGTCTCGGCGCTCAGCCGACACAAGCTGGTTGCCGGACTGCCCGTGCTGGTAGCGCGGGTCGGCGAAAACACGAGCGCGGCGCGACGGCAACTCGATGAGGCGGGCGCGACGCTCGGCGCGGCCGGCATGGCGGTGGAGACCGAGCTGGTGCCGGGTGAGCCTCAGCGGGTGCTGCCGACGCTCGTCAAGGCGCAGGGGCCGGCGCTGCTGGTCATGGGTGCCTACGGACACTCTCGGCTGCGCCAGCTGCTCCTGGGCAGCACCACCACCACGCTGTTGCGGTTGAGCGATGTGCCGGTGCTGATCTTGCGCTGACATCGGCTAGGGCGGGCGGAGCTTTGCGGGAAAGCGCCGGGTCGATCAAGCCGCCACCGAATGCGTGGAATCGGCGCGGAGCAAGCCCTTCTTCAGCAGCCCACCGCCTGCCCGTCTCGCCGGTGGTCCGAGCCCGCTGCATACGCCGCCTCCGGCCCACCAACGGTGTCGGCATTCAGCCGCACCACGAGCTGCGCACTGCCGAACTCCAGGTTGTCCGGCGCCGCGATCTGCGGTGCGTGGCCCATCGCGGTCAGGCCTTCGACCACGCTGGCGTCCACGGTCGGCTCCAGCGTTAACGCGCCCACATCGTTGATCCGCCAGCGCGGCGCGTCCGAGCAGGCCTGCGGATCGAGCCCTTCGGCCACCCGCCGCAACACCATCTGCGTGTGCCCCTGCGCCTGCATGTTGCCGCCCATAACGCCGAAGGCCATGACCGGCGCGCCGTCCTTCGTCATGAACGCGGGAATGATGCTGTGCAGCGGCTGCTTGCCGCCATTCACCTGGTTTGGGTGGCCTTGTGTGGTGACGAAGCCCATGCCGCGGTTGTGCAGCGCGATACCCGTGCCCGGCACCACCACGCCCGAGCCGAAGCCCTTGTAGTTGGACTGGATGAAAGAGACCATGCGGCCCTGCGCATCGGCCGTGCACAGGTACACCGTGCCGCCGCTGGGCGGCTGCCCCGGCGCGTAGCTGCCGCTGCGGCGCGGATCGATGCCGCGTGCGCGTTCGCGCAGGTAGGCCGCATCGAGCAGTTGCGATGCGCTCACGCGCATGTGCGCCGGGTCGGCCACGTGCGCCTGAAGATCGGCAAAGGCCATGCGCATGGCCTCGATTTCCAGGTGCATGCGTGCGGCCGAGCCGGGCGCGGTGTCGGCGTAGGGCAGGTGCTCGAGCAGGCCCAACGCCATGAGCGCCGCGATGCCCTGCCCGTTGGGCGGAATCTCGTGGACGGTGTGACCTTGGTAGTCGATGCCGATGGGCTCGACCCATTCACAACGGTGCGCGCGCAGATCATCGAGGCTCAGCGCCGCTCCATGAGAAGCCGCGAAGGCGGCAATCGCCTCGCCGAGCCGGCCTTCGTAAAAGGCGGCGCCGCGCGTGCGAGCAATCTCCTCCAGGGTGCGCGCCTGGTCTTCGAAGCGCCACATCTCGCCGACCCGCGGCGCACGGCCGCCCGGCATGAACGCATCGAAGCCCGGCTGGCTGCCCAGGTCGATGACCGCCTGCGCCCACTGCCGGCCGATCACCGGGCTGACCGGAAAGCCATCGCGCGCATGGCGCAAGGCATCCACGAACAGGTCTTCGAAAGGCAGCGCACCGAAGCGCTCGGACAGCGCCACCCAGCTCGAGACGACGCCCGGCACGGTGACGCTCTCCCAGCCGATCTTCGGCATCTCGGCCGAACCGGCGAAGCGCTTCGGGTTCCATGTTGCCGGCGCGCGGCCACAGGCGTTCAGGCCGTGCAGCGCCTGCCCGTCCCAAACCAGCGCGAAAGCATCGCCGCCGATGCCGTTCATGGTCGGCTCGACGACGGTCAGCGTAATGGCGGCGGCCAGCGCAGCATCGATGGCGTTGCCGCCGCGCGCGAACACCGCGGCACCGGCCTGTGCGGCCAGCGGCTGCGAAGTCGCCACGACGTTGCGCGCAAACACAGGCTGGCGCCCGCTGGTGGGAGCGAACTGACACTTCATGAGGCGGGCTTTCGATTTATCCGTGCGCTGCGATCGATCAACGGATGGTGACGTTGGCGGTCTTGATCACTTCGCCCCACTTGCTGCGCTCGGCCTTCGTCACCGCAGCCAACTTGGCCGGATCACCGTGCTGGATCGCATAGCCCTGCTGAACCAGCACCTTGCCGAGCTCGGGGTCGGCCAGCACCTTGGCGAGGTCAGCGTTGAGCCGCTTGACGATGTCCGCCGGCGTGCCCTTGGGCACGAACAGGCCGAACCAGTTGTCCACGTCGTAGCCCGGCACGCCGCCTTCGGCCACGGTGGGCAGATCGGGGAAGGCCGGCACGCGCTGCGTGGCGGCCACGGCCAGCGCGCGCAGCTTGCCCGCCTTCACGTGCACCATCGAGGCGGCCACGCTGTCGAACATGAAGGACACGGTGCCGGCCAGCAGGTCGGGCAGCGCCTGCGAGCTGCCCTTGTATGGGATGTGCGTGAGCTTGAGGTTCAGGCGCTGAGCGAGCAGTTCGGTTTCCAGGTGCGAGAGCGTGCCGTTGCCCTGCGAGGCGTAGGTGACCTTGCCGTCGTTGGCCTTGAGCCACTGGATGAATTCGGGCAGCGTCTTGGCCGGTACCGAAGGGTGCACGTTGAGCATGTGCGCGCCGTTGGCCAGCAGCGAGACCGGCTCGAAATCGCGCGAGATGTCGGAGGTGGCGTTCGGATAGAGGTGCCCGGCGATCGCCTGGTTGGTCAGCGCGCACAGGAAAAGGTTGTAGCCATCGGGCGCGGACTGCGCGGCGTTTTCCAGACCGATCATCCCGCCGGCGCCGGGCTTGTTTTCCACGACGATCTGCTGGCCGAGCGTGTCGCCCAGTCGCTGCGCGACGGCGCGCGCCAGGATGTCGGTGGCACCGGCCGGGGGGAAGGCGATGACCATGCGGACGGTCTTGGACGGATAGTCCTGGGCGTTGGCGAGCAATGGCCAGCCCGCAAGCACTCCCCCCGCCGACAAGGCGACACCGCCCGCCAAGCCCAGGGCGCGGCGCCTCGAAAGTGCCGGCGCATCGTGGTCGCTCGGGCTGCACATGTCGGGAGGGGAAGACTTGTCGTTCATGTCGGACCTTTGCTTGATGAGGGGAAGGATCTCGTGGACGCCGGCACCGGCGCGCAGGTCGTGCGAGCTCAGGCGCGACGCCTCGGAGTCGGCGCCGGTCGGCACGGGCCACCTGGAAACTTACGCGACGCAGCCGCGCCGGCAGTACCGTTTTCCGCAAAATACTTTTCACCCACCAAGGTCGGCGGCGTTCACAGCAACGCGCTCATCTTCACAGCGGCTTCCCGCAACGCCGCCAGCTTCTTCAGCGCCGCATCGAGCGTCAGCCGCGCCGACGGCGCGTGAACGGCAATGGCGGCGCGTGTGCGGCCTTGCGGGTCCAGCACCGGCACGGCCACAGCGATCAGACCGAGGATGAACTCCTCACGGTCGACCGAGCAGCCGCGCTCGGCGATCTGTTCGCATTCCGCACGCAGGGCCTTGCGCGATGTCAGCGTGTTGACGGTCAGGCGCTGCAGCGGCAAGTGCGCGAGCAACGCGTCGCGCTGTTCGCGCGGCATCAAGGCGAGGAAGAGCTTGCCGCTGGCGGTGCAGTGCAGCGGCACGTGCACGCCCACGTCCAGCGTGAGGCGCCAGGGCCAGGGGGCTTCCACCCGATCGAGATACAGCACGCTGGCGCCGTCGAGCGTCGTGAAGTTGCAGGTCTCGCCGATCTGCGTCACCAACTCGGCCAGCACCACATGGCGCAGGCCGCGCACGCTGTCGTGGTTGAGCGTGTCGAGCGCGAGCTGGCGCAGCGCGGGGCCGGCCACGAAGAAGCGCTCGTCGATTTCCCGGGCGAGGAAACCGCTGTCGAGCAGCTGCGCGCACAAGCGGTGCGCCGTGGCCTTGGGGAGCCCGAGATGCGCCGCCAGCTCGGCCAGCGACAACGCACGACCCGCACTCGCCAGCGCGGCCAGCAGGCGCAGGCTGCGCTCGGCCGAGGAGCCGGTGGCTGCTGTGGTTCGTCGGGTCGCGGGAGGTCGTTCCATGCGGGTAAACAGCTATCGCCGGAACATTGTGTTCCGTTTTCTTTGCTTCTAGGATGGGGTTTATCGGAACTCGACGTTCCGATTTATCGGGCGAAGACTGCCCTCCCCGTTCAGCGATTCGGCCATCGCGCCGTGGCCTGCTCGTTCGCGCGAAAGACGAGATGTCCGAAGACTTCGACTACATCGTGGTGGGTGCAGGCTCGGCGGGTTGCGTGCTGGCGGCGCGGCTGAGCGAAGACCCGGCCACGCGTGTGCTGCTGCTCGAGGCCGGGCCGCGAGACCGCTCGCCATGGATCCACCTGCCCATCGGCTACGGCAAGACCATGTGGAGCGCCAAGTACAACTGGTGCTTCCACACCGACCCCGACCCCGGCATGAACGGGCGGCGCATCTACTGGCCGCGCGGCAAGACGCTTGGCGGCTCCAGTTCCATCAACGGCCTGATCTATATCCGCGGCCAGCGCGAGGACTACGACCACTGGGCCTCGCTCGGCAACACCGGCTGGGGATACGACGACGTGCTGCCGTACTTCATCCGCTCCGAAGGCAACCAGCGCGGCGCCAGCACCTACCACGGCGGCAGCGGTCCTTTGCGCGTGTCCGACATCGCAGCGAAGCACGAGCTGATCGAGGCCTTCATCGGCGGCGCCAACGAGATCGGCGTGCCCCGCACCGACGACTTCAACGGCGCGAGCCAGGAAGGCGCCGGCTACTTCCAGCTCAATACCTGGAAGGGCTGGCGCTGCAGCACGGCCAAGGCCTATCTCGGCCCGGCCCGCCGCCGCCCGAACTTGCGCATCGCCACCGAGGCGCAGGCCACCGGCGTCGTGTTCGAGGGTCAGCGCGCGGTCGGCGTCCGTTACTGGCAGGGCGGCGTGTCCCGGCAGGCGCGCGGCCGCGCCGAAGTGCTGCTGGCGGCCGGCGCGCTGCAGTCGCCGCAGCTCCTGCAGTTGTCGGGCGTCGGCCCCAAGCCGCTGCTCGACCGGCATGGCATCCCCGTCGTCCATGCGTTGCCCGGCGTCGGCGAGAACCTGCAGGACCACCTGCAGATCCGCCTGAACTACGAATGCACGCGCCCGGTCACCACCAACGACCAGCTCAACTCATGGCTCGGCCAGATGCGCATCGGCCTGCAGTGGCTGCTTTTTCGCACCGGGCCGCTGGCGATCGGCATCAACCAGGCCGGCTGCTTCATGCATGCGCTGCGCCGCGCCGACGGCACGCGCGAGGCCGCCACGCCCGACATCCAGTTCCACGTCGCGACGCTCTCGGCCGACATGGCCGGCGGCGCGGTGCATCCGTTCTCGGGCTTCACGCTGTCGGTATGCCAGTTGCGGCCCGAAGCACGCGGGCATGTGCGCCTGCGCAGCACCGATCCGTTCGAGCCGCCGGAGATGCAGCCCTACTACCTTTCGACCGAACTCGATCGCCGCACCAACGTGGCCGCCGTGCGGGCCGCGCGGGCGATCGCCGCCGCGCCCGCGATGCGCCCGTACGTGAAACGCGAAGTCAAGCCGGGCCCGGAGGCCTCGACCGACGCCGAGGTGCTGGCGTTCTGCCGCAACCACGGCGCGACGATCTTCCACCCGAGCGGCACCTGCAAGATGGGCAGCGATGCGCTCGCGGTCGTCGATGCACGGCTGCGCGTGCACGGCCTGGCCGGCTTGCGCGTGATCGACTGTTCGGTGATGCCGACGCTCGTTTCCGGCAATACCAACGCGCCGGCCGTGATGCTGGCCGAGAAGGCGGCGGACATGATCCGCGAGGACGCCATGCACGGATAGACAAACGCAAGGGTGAAGGCCCCTCTGGCCTTCGGTGTTCGAGGTGACAACAGGAGAAATGAAATGGCTGGAGAGACGACGAGACTGACACGGCGGCGGGCGCTCGGCGCCGGCGCGGCAGCACTGGCATCGGCCGGCGCGCTGACGACCGGCCCGGCCAGGGCGCAAGGCGTCACACGCATGAAGATCCAGACGGCGGTGCCGACGTCGAGCATCTATTTCGATCTGATGAAACGCTTCGGCGAGCGCTGCGACAAGATGTCGAACGGGCGCCTGAAGATGGAAATGCTGCCCGACGGCGCTGTGGTCAACGCCTTCGAGATGCTCGACGCCGTGGACAAGGGCGTGGTCGACGGTGGCTATTCCTGGGCGCACTACTGGTCGGGCAAGAACAGCGCCGCGGGGCTGTTCTCCAACCCGGCCGCCGGCGGGGGCACCGGCATGGACCAGCTCTCGCACGTGGCCTGGCTGATGCAGGGCGGCGGCAATGCGCTCTACAAACGGTTCTACGCCGACGTGCTCAAGGTCAACGTCGAGCCCTTCATGCTGCAGCCCATGGGGCCCGACCCGCTCGGCTGGTTCAAGGCGCCGATCTCCTCGCTCGAGGACATGAGAAAGCTGAAGTACCGCGCGCCCCCCGGGCTGGTCGGCGAAATCTTCAAGGAAATGGGCATCAACGCGGTGGCGATGCCGGGCGGCGAGATCGTTCCCGCCGCGCAGCGCGGCGTGATCGACGCGGCCGAATGGATCGGCCCGGCCGACGACGTGGCGCTGGGCTTTCACACGGTCTTCAAGCACTACTACCTGCAAGGCCTACACCAGTCCACCGACGTGGGCGAAGTGCTGATCAACAAGACAGTGTGGAACAAGCTGCCTGCCGACCTGAAGGCGGTGGTCGAAGCCTCGGCGATGGCCACGATGATGGAGACCTACAGCTACAACGTCCACCGCAACGCGCAGGCGCTGCAACGGCTGAAGACGGAGTTCAAGGTCACCGTGCACGACACGCCGAAGGACATCTTCCCCGCCTTCATCAAGGCCACCAACCTGGTCTACGACCGCGAGGCGGGCAAGAACCCGTTCTTCAAGGAAGTGCTCGATTCGCAGCGCGCGTTCGCGAAGATCGTGGTGCCGTACTGGAACAAGATCAACGGCCTGTATTTCAACCTCGGCATGGAGTCGCCCAACGCCACCTGAGCGTTGCGGTTTGCAGCGCAGCGATGTCCATGCGTCGCTGCGCGTTTTTTCTTTTCGTTCCGGCCGATCCGTGAAGGGCTGAACATGACCGACCGAGATAGCGGATTCGCGCGCACGGCGCGCCGCCTCGATTTGATCGCGCTGGCTTCCGGGCACATCACCGCCTGGCTGATCCTGCCCATGGTGCTTTCGCTGACCTACGAAGTGGTGTCGCGTTACGTGTTCAACGCACCCACCGAATGGGCCTACGACATGACCTTCATGCTGTACGGAAGCTTCTTCATGCTCGGCGCGGCCTACACGCTGCAACGCAAGGGCCACGTGCGCACCGATCTGCTCTACATCGGTTGGTCACCGCGCCGGCAGGCCGCGACCGATCTCGCCTGCTACCTCGTCATGTTCCTGCCCTTCGTCGGAGTCTTCGTGTTCACCGGCTGGGGCTACTTCGAGAAGGCCTGGACCAACAACGAAACCTTCGTCAGCAGTTCGTGGCGGCCGATCACCTGGCCGTTCCGGCTGGCCATGCCGCTGGCCGGCGTGCTGCTGCTGATCCAGGGACTGAGCGAGTGCCTCAAGTGCCTCCACACGCTGCGCGCTGGGGAATGGCCCGTCCCGGCCCCCGTGCCGGAGGTGGACGCATGAACCGCCTGCCCGCAGCGAAGACCGAAGCCGGAGCCCATCGATGAGCAATGAAATCCTGGGCATCGCGGCGCTCTGTGTGCTGTTCGGCGTCATCTTCATCGGCTTTCCGATTTCCTTCACCCTCGGCGCCGTCTCGCTGGCCACCGGCTTCATCGCGCTCGGGCCGGTGGTGTTCGACCTGGCTGTCCTGCAAACCTACTCGGTCATGCGCGACACGGTGCTCGCGTCGATCCCCTTCTTCCTGTTCATGGGCTTCCTGCTCGAACAGTCGGGGTTGGTCGAGCGCCTGTTCAAAGGCATCCAGCAGCTGCTAGCCGGCGTGCGCGGCTCGCTCTACATCGCCGTGCTCGTCACCGCCACCATCTTCGCGGCGGCCACCGGCATCGTCGGCTCCGCCGTCACGCTGCTCGGCGTGATGGCCGGGCCTTCCATGATCAAGAGCGGCTACGACGCGAAGATGAGCGCCGGCGCCATCGCCGCCGGTGGCACCCTCGGCATCCTGATCCCGCCCAGCGTGATGCTGATCGTGATGGGGCCGGTGGTGGGCGTGCCCGCCACCGACCTGTTCGCCGCGGCCGTGCTGCCCGGGCTGCTGCTCTCCACCCTGTTCACGCTGTGGTGCCTGGTGCGCTGCTGGATCAACCCCTCGCTCGGCCCGGCGTTGCCGATGGAGATGCGCGCCCCATCGCTCGGGCCGGTGGTGATGGACCTGGTGCTGGGCGTGCTGCCGGTCGTCGTGGTCATCATGGCCACACTCGGCGTGATCCTGTTCGGCATTGCCACGCCCACCGACGCGGGCGCGGTCGGTTGCTTCGCCACCTTCGTGCTCACCGTGGGCTCGGGCCGCATGACGTTCGCGAAGATTCGCAAGTCGGCCTACCAGACACTCGAGGTCTCCAGCATGATCCTGCTGCTGGTGGCAGCCTCGAACCTCTTCGGCTCGGTGTTCTCTCGCCTGGGCAGCCCGCAGTACATGGCCGAATGGCTGCTCAGCCTGTCGCTGCCGCCGACGATGATGCTGGTGCTCATCCTGGCGCTGATCTTCGTGCTGGGCTGGCCGCTCGAATGGGTACCGATCGTGCTTATCGTCGTGCCGGTGGTGCTGCCGATCGTGCAGGCGGCGGGCATCGACCTGATCTGGTTCTGCACGCTGGTCGCGGTGACGCTGCAGACGGCCTGGCTCTCGCCGCCGGTGGCCTTGTCGGCCTACTTCCTGAAAGGCGTCGTGCCGCAGTGGGAGCTCAAGCAGATCTACGCTGGCATGGTGCAGTTCCTGATCCTGCAGGTGGTCGCGGTTGGGTTGCTGCTGCTGTTTCCGAAGCTCGCCACGTGGTTGCCGGGGGTCAACTGACGGCGCGGATCGATACCCGCCCGTTCGATCAGTTGCCAGCGAGATCGTACGCCGCGCGCGCCACGCCGAGACCGGAGATGAAGATCAGCAGGTTCAGCACGAAACCATGAAAGCGCGCCGGGTCGGCGCCTTCGAACAAGTGCCGGCCGATCCGGATGCCGGCGAGCATGCCCGAGCCGAGCACCAGGCCCCAGACCAGCGTGTCGGGGCCTAGCAGCCGGGACGCCGGCATCGCTCCGGTCGTTGCCAGGGCAGCGCACACCAGCGCGTAGCTTCCGCAGAACACGAGGAAAGTGATCATCGTGCCGCGAAGGGCGGCCGGCGGCATGCCGGAAGCGGTCATGAGCATCGCGGCCACCACGCCGCCGCTGGCCGCGACGCCGGTCAACAGGCCGGACACCACGCCGGCTGTCGCGCGCAGGCGACGGCTCGGCGCGAAGCGATACCCGACGCCGATGCGCAGCCCGGCCGCAGTGGTCATCAGCGCTGCGCCGACCAGCAGGCGCAGCAGCGTGTCGGGCAGCACCGTCAGCAGCGCCACGCCCACCGGAATGAACACCGCGTTGCCCGCGACCAGCCATCGCAGCCAGTCGTGGTCGGCATGGTGAGCCGTGCTGCGCAAAAGGCTGAGGCTCGCAAGCACCTCGAGCACAAGAGCGACCGGCACGATGGACGCAGGCGGCATGAACAGCGACATGCCCGCCACGGTCAGGGCAGAGAAGCCGAAGCCGGCGAAACCGCGAACAACACCGGCGACCAGCGCCACCAGCAGCCCGGCCAGCAGCAAGGAAGGCGCAATCGTCACCGTCGCTTCACCGCGGCGGCGGTTCTCCGAGCAGGCACCTCGCCGCTGTTCGCGTAGCCCAGTGCGACGCTCGAATCACGAGCGCAGGCCAGCAGCCGATCGGCAAGCGCGCGCACCTGCGTTCGCGCGAAGCGGATCGACGGCACGCTGATGCCCACGGCGGCCACCGGCTCATTGCGTGCGTTGAAGACGGGCGCGCCGAGCCCGCAAACGCCAAGCCGCCACTCCTCACGGTTCTCGGAGAAACCGCGGGCACGGGTGCGCTCGAGGTCGGCCCACAGCGCTCCGAAGTCGGTGAGCGTGTTGGGGGTATGCGGCAGCAGTGCGCCCAGGCTCTCGCGCAACGATTCATGCGTGTGCTCGCCCGCCGCCAGCAGGGCCTTGCCGGAAGCCACGCAGTAGGCGGGGGCCCGGCCACCCACGCGCGAGTACGCGGCCACCGGCAAGGGGCTGTCGAACTTGTCGAGGTAAACGACCTCCGCACCGTCCAGTGCGGCCAGGTGGATGGTCTCGCCGGTCTCGTGCGCCAACAGGGCCAGCAGCGGGTGCAGCAGCGTGCGCAGATCCGCAGCCGATTCGATCAGTGCGCCGAGTTCGAACACGCGCGGGCTCGCCCGGTAGGCACTGGTTTGCCCGTTCTGCCGAGCCCAACCGCATGCCACGAGCGTGTGCAGCGTGCGGTGCGCGTTGCTGCGCGCCATGCCGAAGGCCTGCGCCACGTCGGCAACGCGGCAGTCGCGCTGCTGTCGGATCAGCCATTCGAGCACGGCCAATCCTTTGGTCAGCGTCGAGTCCACGTGTGGCATGCTCGGCCGTTCCACTATTTGGAACGCTGTCAGAAATAGTAGAACGACTGTAGAGGCCGGTCGGGGGGGCGTCAACCTGCGGCGCCGAGGCGAGGCGCCCGTTGCGCTCATGGCGTGATCGGGCGGACGCGATCGCCGCGTCGGGTCGCTCTCTATTGCAGTGCTTGCGAAGGATTTCATACCATCCGGCACGGAGCCGACGCGGTCCGGGCCCACCCATATATATGAATCCGATGCGCGCCAACCATGCGTCCTTCGACGTGTTCGATGCGGTCTTCGCGGTGATCCCGTGGCCGGCGCTGATGCTCGGCCATGACGGCGCGGTGATGCTTACCAGCGAGGAAGTCGGCGTGCCGGCAGCCCGGCCCGAGCCGCCGCCGAGCCTGCGCGAGCGCGCCGGGCACTACATCGCCGCGCTGCGGGGCGAGCCGCCCTGGCTGACGCCGCAGGAGGTCGACACCACGCGTGCGCTGCCCTCCGGCGAGGAGGTGCAGGAGCGGATCATCCTGCGCCGCACTGACTGGGGTGCCTGCCTGATCGTCATGGCGCAGACCGAACTGCGGCAGCTGACGGGCGCGGACATCCAGGCCGCGCGCCTCGCCGCGCTCGGCTTCATGGTGGCGGGCGTGTGTCACGAGATCAGCAATCCGCTGACCTCCCTGCATTCGGTCGTGCAGCTCCTGCGCTCGGAAAAACGGCCCGATGACCGCGTGCTCGAAAAGGGCCTGAGCAGCATCGAGTCCAGCGTCAAGAAAATTTTGGACATATCGCGCCGCCTGGTGATGTTCTCGCGGGTCGGCGAGGAGCCGCGTTCGCAGTTCGCGGTGGACGTCGCCATCGACGAAGCGCTGCAGGTCATGCGGCAGGAAAAACTGCTCGACCGGATCGAGCTGCAGTGGAGCACCGATGCCTCGGCGCTCGTCTTCGGCAACACCGGGCAACTCTCCGAAGTTTTCCTCAACCTGTTTCTGAACGCGGCGCAGGCCATGGACGGATCCGGGAGTCTTAGCATCCGCACCGTCGATGCCGGCAACAGCGTGCAAGTGATCGTCAGCGACAGCGGTCCGGGCATCTCCGAGGCCGTGCTGGCGCGGATGTTCGAACCTTTTTTCACCACCAAGCCGACCGGGCAAGGCACCGGTCTGGGCCTGGCGATCAGCAGCGAGATCGTGCTCGAGCACGGGGGCACGCTGAAGGTCGAGCGAAGCCCGGCTCCCGGCGCGTCCTTTTGCGTCGAACTGCCGCGCGAAAGACCATGAGCTCTTCCGCCCCCGACGAGCCGCAGCGGCAGCGATCCGCGGAACGGATCCTGGTGGTCGACGACGATCACGGCGTGGGCGACTGCGTCGAGATGCTGCTCCAGCGAAGCGGCCACCATTGCGTCGTCGCCCGCACGGGCTCGCAAGGCCTGCAGCAGATCGAGACCGGCGAATTCGCCATGGTCATCACCGACCTGCGCCTGCCGGACGCGAGCGGCCTGGACATCGTCGCCGCTGCCAAGACGACGAACCCCGAGACGCAGGTCATCCTGATGACGAGCTACTCGTCGGTCGAAAGCGCGATCGAGGCGCTGCGCCGCGGCGCCAGCGACTACATCATCAAGCCGTTCGACAACGACGACTTCGCGTTCTCCGTCGAGCGCGCACTGAGCGAACGCCGCACGCGCCGGGAGAACCTCGCGCTCAAGCGCAGTCTGCGCAAGGCGTTCTCGCAAAACGCGATCATCGGCGAGAGCGAAGGCATCAAGCGGCTGCAGGCCATGATCGAGCGCGTGGCCGGCACCGACGCGAACGTGCTCATCCAGGGCGAGAGCGGGACCGGCAAGGAACTGGTTGCGCAGGCGATCCACTTCGGCGGCGCGCGCGCCAATCGCCCGTTCGTGCCGGTGAACTGCGGCGCCATTCCGTCCGAGTTGATCGAATCCGAACTGTTCGGCCACGCCAAGGGCGCGTACACCGGCGCGGTGAGTTCGAGCGAAGGCCTGATCCGCGAAGCCAGCGGCGGCACGCTGTTTCTGGACGAAATCTCCGAGATGCCGCTCAATGTCCAGGTCAAGCTGCTGCGCGTGATTCAGGAGCGCCAGGTGCGCCCGCTCGGCTCCTCGCAGAGCTTCAGCACCGACACCCGTTTCCTGGCCGCCAGCAACCGCAACCTCAAGGAAAGCGCGGAGAACGGGAGCTTCCGCGCCGACCTCTTCTACCGTCTGAACGTCATCACGATCCATGTGCCGCCGTTGCGTGATCGGGGCCGCGACATCGAGATGCTCGCCAGGCGCTTCATGCAGCAGTTCAGCCGCAAGTTCGGCAACCGCGTTCACGGCATGCGCGAGGATTTTCTCGATCTGCTCAACCAGTACAGCTGGCCGGGCAACGTGCGGGAACTGCAGAACGTGATCGAGCGCGCCGTGATCCTGGCCGAATCCGAACTGCTGACCGCGGCAGAACTGGAAGACATGATCGCCTTGCCGCCCAAGGACACGCTGGTGCTCAAGCTCGAAGGCGCGCCGCTGTCGATCGAGGAGTACATACGGGAGGTCATCACGCTCTACCAGGACAGCCACAGCGAGACCGCGCTGGCGGCGATCCTGGGCATCGGGCGCAAGGCCTTGTGGATGCGGCGCCGCAACTGGGGCCTGTACCGCAGCAGCGATCGCAGCACGGCGGCGCCCGAAGATTCCCGCTCGATCAAAGAGCACAACGCGAACTGATTGCAGCGCAGCATGATCATGAAGGTCGCTTCCATGACGAACCCCACCGCCGCGGCGATGACGCCTTACGTGATCCTGTCGCAGACAGGGTTCTTTCAGGACCTGACGCCCGAACAGTTGCGCCAGGTGGCGGCCTTGAGCCGCATGCAGCAGTGCGACGAAGGTCATCACATCTACGACATCGGCGAGCCCGCCACCAAGGCCTACGTGCTGGTTCGCGGCATGGTGAGGCTGGCGATCGGCCTGGGCGAGCGCAACGCCAGCGCGGGCGACATCCTGCGGCGCGGGGAGGTGTTCGGCTGGGCGGCGCTCACGCCCGACTCCAGCCTGCGCATCGCCACCGCGTCGTGCCTGACGCCCTGTCGGTTCCTGGTCATCGATGGCGCGAAGCTGATCCGGCTGATGGAAGACGACCACACGCTGGGTTACCGCCTGATGACGCAGTTGACCCGCCTGATCACCAGCACGCTCACCGCCTTCGCGGCAGGTTGAGTCGGGCACCGGGCGGCGGCGCCGCTCACAGCGAGCCAGGGACCCACCGGCGATTCACAGGGAGCGGATCAGGAGTCCTGCACCCACCGCGACGCAAAGCACCCCCACGCCTCGGCGCAGGAACCGCGCATTGACGGCATGCGCGAGGTAAACGCCGAGGCACACGCCGATGATCTCGAACACGGTCAGGATCCCGGCGAGCCGGAAGTCGATCTGGCCATGGAACAGGTTGCCAGCGCTGCCGGACACCGCCGCGAGGATCTGCACGACCTGGCTCGCGCCCACGGTGGCCAGCGGCGAGAAACCCAGCATCACCATCATCGGCACCGACAGCGCCGGCCCCCCCACGCCGGTGAGACCGGAGCCGAAGCCGGTCAGTGCGCCCACCACGAACAGGAGATTGCGCCGCGCGCGGGGCCGCCCCTCGAAAGCGGCGCGCCGCGCGGCGGCATTGCTCATCAGCGTGTAGATCCCGGCGAAAACGATCAGCACCGCGAGGATCAAGGTCAGCACCGAAGCGTCGAGCAGGGAGTTGGCCCAGGCGCCGGCAAAGCCGAACAGCGCGCCGCCCACGCACAGCGGCAGGGTGATCGACCAGTCGATGCTGCCGCGGCGCTGGAACAGCACGGTCGCGACGATGCCGGTAAAGATGAATGTGAACAGCGCTGTCGCCATCGCCGTCTGGATGGACATCGAGGTCAACAGTTCGAGCGCCGGAATGAGCAGCACGCCACCGACGCCGACTGCGCCGATCAGCAGGCCGACAATGACGGCCACGCCGCTCAGCGCGAGCATCGGCGAGCGATCGAAAGTGAGCGGACGAGGCACATGGGAAGTCGGACCCGTGTTCGGATCAGGACAGGGTGGGTTGGGGGCCGCCGCGGCGGAGCTCTGCGCTTTGTGCGGTGCACAACCGCAAGCTTGGTGCCACGAGAGTCATCGCTTTGCGTGAAGCACCGCGAGGCCGCGCGAAAGACGGAGCGCTGCAAATGAACGCTTCTATCGCTCGGCCGAGGCAGCGCTCGTTTCGCGAAAGCCGGCATTCGACCCGGCGTTTCGAATCGAAACGCGGCCAGGTTTCGAATCGAAACGCCGGGTCGAAAAGAGTCTTTTGGTAAACCCTCGACTCGGCGCCAAAAAGCGTTCACGCAGTCCCGAAAACCGACTTAACGCCGATTGCTTCGGCCCGGCACGGGCTATGCAAGTACTGGTCTTCGAGAGCCCGCCATTGCAGTACGCTGACGGCTTCAAGCAACCACACGGAGATCTTCATGTCACGCAACTCAGTCGAATGGAAAGAGCGGCCCCAGTTTCCCGAAACGCATTTCGTCAGCACCGACATCTACACCGACGAAGCAATCTTCCGGCGCGAGCAGGAAGCCATCTTCAACAAGTGCTGGATCATCGCGTGCCATGAGTCCGAACTGCCCGGTGCCTACGACTACCGGACGTTCAGCCATCCGGGCGGGGGGG
>NZ_JACDCU010000325.1 GCF_013817365.1 Methylibium sp.
GGGATGAAGCCTGGTTCGAGCGCCCACGCCTGGAACCCTTCGCGCTGCCACGCCTCACGCAATGCCGGCGTCACGGCGCGTCACCTTTGGCGTGCGCCGTTCGCGCGGACTCGATCGCATCGTCCAGTCGATCATTGCCCCAGAACATCTCGCCGGCGACGAAGAACGTCGGCGCACCGAAGATTCCTCGGGCTTTCGCCTCTTCGGTGCGCGCACGCAGTTGCGCCTTCACGTCGTCCGATTGCGCGCCCTCGATCAGCGCATCGGCTGGAAGGCCGAGGCCGAACAGCACGTCGTGCACGACCGGCACTTGCTGAATGTCCTCATCGGCCGCGAAGTTGCGCGACATCATTTCGCGGCAGAAGCGGCCGATCCACGGTTGCTGCGCGCCCATGGTGGCCACGCGCATGGGCAGCAGCGCCACGCGCGGGAAGACCGAGGGTTGGCGCCAGGGGATGCCGAACTTGCCGCACTGGCGCGCCATGTCCTTCCAGACGTAGACACCTTTTTCGCGTTGAAGCACGAAAGGCGAACTCGTCCAGCCGAAAGACTTGAAGATCGGCCCCAGCAGGAACGGGCGCCATTCGATCGGCACGCTGGCGTGCGCGGCGATACGCTCGATACGCATGACAGAGAGATAGCTGTAGTTGCTGCCGAACTCGAACCAGAATTCGAGCGGAGTGGATCGGTTTTCGGTGGTCACGGCGGCTCCCGGGGCGTATCGATCCGACGGTCGGCCGGTCATTCGAAGGTCACGAGGCAACGAACCTCGATGCTCTCTCGCAAGGGCGCATCGGGCGGCGCATCAGGGAGATCGAAGGCAGCGTGAGGCGTGAAGCGCGCAGCAACCTCGGGATCGGAATCGAACTGCTTGAACACGAGCGCTTCGCCACGGTCCATGGCGGCGAAGTAGGACCACTCGGCCAGCGTTGTTCGTGATCAACCCGGCCGGCGACACCCAGATCATCGACATCTCCAACGCTCCTTTCGCCCGCCCGGATCTGAAGTCGCTGCTGAAGGGAATCCAGTTCGTGATGAGCAACGACTACCCGATCCGGGGGCGGGCCTGAGCGGTTGATCCGTCCGGGCAGGGCCGAATGCAGCGGGGCGCATCAGCGGCACAAAGCTCAGGGGATCTCGCCGACCTCATGCAGCATCGACTCGATCTCTTCCGCGAGGATGTCAGGGTGATCCTCCGGCGTGAAGTGCCGGCCTCCCGCGATCCGGCGCAGCGGTGCAAGGAGATCTCGAGCGAAGCGCTCGCCTTATCGAAGTTTCTGGAACGGATCGGTGTCCCGCGCAAATCTCCTTGCTGCGAGCGGCAGGCCGGCCTTCCTGAGTGTCCGGCGACGAGCCGTTCTTGAACTTGTTATGCGACGGTGCGTCGTCGGCCCTCACTGACGCTGAATGTTCGTGTCGTCGGTCCTCATCATCAGCGTTCACCACCGAAGAACCCGCGGGCCCAGAAGCGTGCCCACACCCGCGACCAATCCGATACCCAGCGAGTACCACACCGCCACGAAAACCGCGGACGTTTCGGGGCAGGTCAGCGCATAACCCCCGGCCCCCAAGGCGCCGGCCAGCAGGCCGGCGGCACAACCGGCCGCGTGCGGCCGCGTTGGCGCGAGTCCCCGCAGCGCCCACAGGATGCCGGCCAGCGCCGGCATCGACAGCGCGAGCACGTTCCAGGGGCAGGCGCCCCACGATGAGCCGAACAGCGCCCCGAGGCGGTCGGCTTCGGGCGTCGTCGCCCAAGCGGTAGCTCCCAGCGCCGCCATCGCAAGCAACACGGCTGCGACCAGCCGCGTGGGCATGGCCGGCCTCGACACCGGCCGTGCCAGCCGCGCTGCCAGCCACCCTGCCGGCAGTGCCAGCAGGCCGGCGTAGGCCAGCTTGATCCAGGGTGCGGGCGTGTCCAGGATTTCTTGGGGGAGTGGACCCATCAATGCCAGCGCCAGCGCCGCGCTGACCGACACACCGAATGCGCCGGCAGGGATCAGGCGCCGGGCGGCCACGGCCCGCGGTGCAGGCCCCGCGCCCCGCGCCAGCATCTCGATCAAGTGATCCGTCTTCATGCTTTTCCCCTGACCAGAACCGCCAGCCGTTTGAGACCCCGGTGCACCTGAACCTTGATCGCCGATTCCGAAGCGCCGGTGCGCTGCGAAGCTTCGGCCACCGACAAGCCTTGCAACTTGGTGAGCACGATCGCAAGCCGTTGCGCCTCGGGGAGTTCGTCGAGCAGCTTGGCCAGCTCGCGCTGTGCCTCGCCTTGCGATGCTGCCGTGGCGGGCAGCACGGCTTCGTCGACCTCGTCCAGCGGATCGTGCAGCGCGTCCTGCCGGGCACGGCGGCGCCACAGATCCACCAACTTGTGGCGGCCAATGGCCAGCACCCAACTGCTGACGGGCAGCGCCGGGTCGTAGGTGCCACGCTGCAGGTGCAGCGCGAGCAGGGTTTCCTGCACCAGATCCTCCACATCGTCCGGCAAGCTCTGCATGCGGCGACGAAGATAAGCGCGCAGCCGGGTGGCAATGCGCGCGAGCGCCTCGCGATACGCCGCTTCGTCACCCGACTGGGCGTGCAACCAGAGCGGCTTCAGGCCGGACTCGAAGTCGTTCTGGTGGGCGTCATCGGACATTTCGTCGCGCGGGTCGTTTTCGTTACAGCGAGCCGACGCCGGCCGAGGAAACGGCCGCACGAGACAACACACTTCGCACGATTGTGCTGCCGGTGCAGCCCGCGCCCTCGCACCGGCAGCTCGACGGCAACGATGCACGACGTGCTCCGCCTGTCCTGCCCGCAGAACTCTTTGCGCCTTTGCAAGTGCTCCGATGAGCAAGGCACCCTATCAGCGGCGGGTGTGCCGCGCCAGCCAGTGGTCCATCGACAAGGCGCCCGGCCCGCGCGCCATCAGCCACAGCAGCACCGCCGCCCAGACCCCGTGCGTGGCGTAGGCGCCGGGGTACACCAGCAGCTGGATTACCGCCGTCATCACCAGCAGCCCGAGCGCTGCGAAGCGCGTACCCAGGCCCAGCAGGATCAGCAGCGGCAGCGCATGCTCGCCCACGGCGGCCAGCACGGCCGCCAGCTCGGGCGACAGCAGAGGCAGCCGGTACTCGTCACGGAACAGGTCGACGGCCGATGAAGACAGCCGGGGCACTCCGAACGCGAAGCTGCCGCCGACGATGTCGATCGCCAGGCCTTCGATCTTGGTCTGGCCCGACTTCCAGAACACCGCCGCGATCGAGAAACGCGCCAGCAGGGCGATCAGCGATTCGGGGATGCGGGCCATTGCAGCGTTGAAGCCGGCCACGAGCGAGGCGAGCGAGTGATGCGACGTGGCGGCCGTGCCGATGGCGCGCGGGGTCGATGAGGAGTTCGTCACGAGTCGTCTCCGGTGGGGTGCCACGCGACGATGGCGTAGTGGGCGATGAGCAGAGACAGGGCGGCTGCCAGGTCGAAGGCCGGATCGCACGCCATCGCCGCGGAAGCCGCCTCCCCCAGGGGACGGCCTTCGATCAGCAAGCGGAAGAGCCGTCCTGCGGCCAGGGGCACGGGCAGCACGGTGGCGTCGTCGTCGTGGCGCAAGACCAGCGCGGCCTCGGGTTCGTCCAGGTCCACGTCCTCGATGTGTCCGCCTCCCTGGTGCGCGGCCCACAGGGACACGACGGCAAAAGGCGAATCGAACAGGCTCGCCGAGGGGTGCAGCCGCAGGCGCGCCGCGGGCAGACGCTGCGGGTCGGCCAGCCGCGCGGCCATGGCATGCGCAGCCAGCGGTGCCTCGTCGGCGGCGTGGTACGCGCGAGCCCGTGCGCGCTCCAGGCGGGCCATGTCGGGCAGATAGGGCAGTGCGCCGGCCGGCTCGAAGTGCCGCAGCCAGTCCGCAAAGGTGTCGCCGTAGTCGGCCAGCACCGGCGAACGCGGCGGGTGCTGTGCCACGTAGATGCGCGCCATGGCGGAGAAGAAGGCTTCGCCGACCAGTTCGCGCACGACCGGAAAGCTCCCGGCCAAGGCCGACACCAGCGACACCACCACGTTGTTGCGATAGACCGCAAAGCGCGGCGCGGGGTCGGCGCCGTTCCATGCGATGAGGCCCTGCGGCATGGGGCGCTCGGGGTCGAGCAGCGCGGCCGCGAAGGCCTGCTGCATCCGAAGGGCAGGCGGCTCGATCATGCGGCCCGCGGATCGACGGTCGATGGCCGGCACACCCCGGCCCGCTGGCGTGCAAGGGCCGCCTCGGCTTCGAGCACCGGCCAGGCCGGAATGTCGTTGTCGCGCTCGATCAGCGTCGGCACCGGGCCCAGGCGCTCGAGGGTCCGTGAGTACAAAGCCCAGACCGTGTCGTCCACGGGCGCCGCGTGGTCGTCGATGAGCAAGCGGTCGCCGGCGCCGTCGCGGTCTTCGGCGAAACCCGCGAGGTGGATCTCGCCGACCGTGCCGACCGGCACCGCATCGACGAGTGCGGCGATGAAGGCCCAGGGGTCGCGGCCGTGGTTCACGCCGCTGACGTAAGCGTTGTTCACATCCAGCAGCAGGCCGCAGCCGGTGGGGCGCACCACCTCGGCCAGGAACTGCGCCTCGTCCATCGACGACGAGGCGAACTCGACATAGGTGCTCGGGTTCTCGAGCAGCAGGCGGCGACGCAAGTGGTGCTGCGTCTGATCGACGTGCTCGCATACGCGCTGCAAGGTCGACAAGTCGTAGGGCAGCGGCAGCAGGTCGTTGAGCCACATGCCGCCGTGGCTGGAC
>NZ_JACDCU010000326.1 GCF_013817365.1 Methylibium sp.
GCCGGCGAACAGAAAACCGCCCATGAAGCTGAAGTCGCGCCGGGACGTCAGAACCCATGCCGACAAGGCCAGGAAAGTAGCACCGGTTGCCGCCAGGGCCAGGGTCACGACCTGTGCGCCGCCGGGCAATGCCAGCGACTTGGCCAGCACCGGCCCCAGCGAGTAGCCCATGAAGCCTGTAAGCGCGAACACCGCCGGCAGCGCCCAGCCGCTGTTCTTGAACTTATAGACGGCGAAGAGCAGACCGAAATAGCCACCCAGCGTCAGCAGGATGCCCGGCGCCGGCAGCTGAAACGCCACGCTGGCGGCGGCGATGGCCGCGCTGAACAGCAGCGTCATCGACAGCAGTGCATACGTGTTGCGCAACACGCGGCTCGCGCCGACATCGCTCGGCAGGCTCGCAGGGTCGGTGACGACCTGGGATCGGCCTGCGGAGCCCGGGCGCGCGGTAGAAGGGATAGGCGAAATGGGGTTCATGGTGTGGGGTCCTTCGTTCGGTTTCAGCGCTCGAGACTGATCAAGCGCTGACGCATGCGGCGGGAGTCACTGCTACGGCGCCACAGACGCATCAGGAACCGCGCTGCGCGCGCCAACGCGTTGTCCAGTGCCGTGCGCCAGTCGTTCGCTACGGACGCGACGACCACCGACCCGGCGCCATCGGTCCTGAGCTCCACCTGGCAGCGCTTGTCGATACCGCCACGGGGGCCGTTCACGTCGGACATCTGCACCTCGGCACGCGGCACTAGCCAGCCCAAGCGCCGAAGGACAAAGCGCACACGGCGCTCGGTCAGGTCGCGCAGTTCGGTGGCTTGCGGATGGCGGGACTTGAAGAGCACTTGCATCGCGGATCTCCATCGGTTGAGGGACAGACGCAATGTGAGCTGTTAAACCGCTCTGAAAAAGCAGTTTTTCGAGAACGCCAACATCGGAAAGACTGAACACACGACAAGGATTCCGCCGCAGACTTCGGTGCTTCGCGGCTGCGGCTCGAACTCGCTGCAATCTGCAGACTTCCTGGCGCTGCTTCTTCCGCAGAACCCATCCCATGCCCAACACCCGAACCGCGAACGCCGTTCGTCTGGAGTTCACACCCGGCTGCCTGGTTCAAACCAACTTATCGAGCGCCCTTCACCGGCGACTGGCTCTGGGCGCCGGCGACGAAGCCTGCGGACTGGACCGCCTGCGCCGGCTCGACTCCTTGGGGCGCAAGGTCTTGCGTTCCGGCGAAGCGCGCGATTTCACGCTGGCCGACCTGCTGGACCTGCCCGGCACGGCCGAAGCAGAGGCCGACCTGAAAGGCATGACTGTGGCCGATGGCTTCCTCTGGGTGGTCGGCTCGCATGGCCTCAAACGCAAGAATGCCAAGCCTGACCGGGACCATGCTGACAGCTCGACGGCCTGGGCATTCGCGACCTGCACTTCTCTGGCGATGACCCGTACATCTTGGCCGGCCCGACGTTGGTGCTGAACGGCGATATCCGTGTCTTCAAGTGGCCGCTCGCCCGAACCAGCCGCTGGGTGGCGTTTATGGCGGCCTGTGCGACGCTGCTGCGCGCACAGCGCCGGCTGCGACTGACTTCGAGATGGGGCCACGGTTCGCGACGCGCAGACGGTGACACTCTTCGTGGGCAGGGAAGTCATCGTGGCGTTCGACGGTGAGGTGGGGCGCATGCGCGCGCCGGTGCTGGCCATCCCGGCAACCACATTGCCGTGTTCGACCTGTGGGCGCGCCTGACCCGCCCGTACGCGCGCTACGCAACGGCGTTCGGGGCCGAACTCATCGCGCAGCGCCGGTTGCGGCTCGACAAGCGACTGGTCGCCGCAGCCTCTCACGCCACCAAGAGGCGGCGATTCGTCCGCCTTGGCTCTCCATCTAAACGTCAACACTGAAAGCACTTCACCATGCGCAGCTACCCCCACAACAGCCCTGAAGCCGCGGCGCGCATCGTCGCGCTGGTTCTGAGCGCTGACGGCGTGCAGTTCTGAGTCTGGGATCCTCAAGCAGCTCGGCGCCGAGCGCGAGCTGGGCCTGGAGCCCCATCTCATGCCGCACATCGTCCACACGCTGTGCGAAGAGCTGCTGCTCGGGGTCTGCGCGACGGGCTCCCTGTTGGTGGCCAACATCGATGACAGCACCTTGGCGTTGCTGACCCGCGTCTGTCCTTAGCCGCCGCCCGGGCGGACGGCTACTTGGCCGACGGTGGAACCGTGGTCCGCCCGGCACCATTGCGGGCTGACCGATGACGACGCGGCGAGCGCCCCGAAGTCGGCGCGCCGGCAGGCCATGAATTGAAGCGCTGCGGCGTCGCTTGGCGCGCGCCAGTCGGTGCGGCGTGATCTTGAATAAAGAAAGAGATGGAGCGACGCACGGAACTCTTGGGCACGCCAGGCGCTCCATGCAGCGTCGTTTTCGTGATCGAGGGGAGTAGCCGGAAACCGCCTTCGGGTTGGTCCACGGTCGCATCGTCAACACGGAGTTGCGCAAGCGGCTCCCGGTGCCACCGGCGTCTCTAGATTGCAGGCAAGACCTTGCGCGAGTCGACGTTCCCGGGATGCGGCGAGGTGCCGAATTCCTTTCACGACCTTCACAAGGAATGACCATGAAGACCCTCTGGATTGCCACCCTGACCCTTACGCTCGCCGCCGGCGGCGCCATCGCGGCCGACAGCAAACCGGCCGCACCCGCGGCCGCCAAGGCGGTCACGACGACGGCGGCGGTGGCCACAGCAACCGCCGCTACCGCCAAGCCGGGTGCCGTGCGCGACTGGGCCGAGATCGACAAGAACCGCGACAACGCCGTCACGCCGGAGGAGATGGAGGCCTACCTGAAGGTCAATCCGGGACCGCAGCGCCCGAAGAACTGACGCGCCCGCTCGGGGCCCGCCGTCGAAGGAACGACGGCGTGCCTTGGCCCGTGCGGCGGGCCGCCCGGCACGCCGCAGGGGCCAAGGCACGAACAGCGAGCCGTCCACCCCCGTTGTCGGGCCATGCCGGCCACAGACGTCGAGCCCACTGCTCAGCGTGGATGCCCTGGTTCGACCACTACGACGGGCTGCAAGGCGCGATTGCGTGCCTGTCGGCGCTGCTCGTTCGACTGCCGCAGCCGGCCGCCGCCGAGGTCGAGGCCGCCGACATGGGCACCGCGTTCGGACTCGACACCACGTTCGCGCCGAGCATCGCCACGCCACCCGAACCGCGGCGCTGAGCTCCAGGCCCGACGGTTTGGCGCGGCGCATGCTTGAAGGGCTCGGCGGGCCGGGGGTCGGCTGCGGCGTCAAGACGCATCGGTATAGCCTACGACCCAGTCGCTCAAACTGACCCGCATGGCAAAAGGTGCATTCCCAGGAATAGGTGTTGCGTGCCCGCGAGGACGCGACCGTCAGCTCGGTCAACCGGCGGCTCGCCGAGAATTGCTACGACATCATGACCGTCGACGAGGTCGCGGCGGATGTCGGCATCGCCAAGGCGAGCCAATGCAAGCATTTCACGTCGAAGGAAGTGCTGGCCGGCGGCCTCGCGAACTTCTTCCGGAATGAGCTGCCCCAGCTGGAAGGTTTCCTCGGCGAGCAAAGGCCGCCTGACCAGCCTCGGTCACCGCCACCCCGCGCGGCGGGCTTGAGAAGTTGGTGACCCGGTGCCTTTTCCAGCTCTCGAACCTGGGCGCTGATGGTCTGCACCGCCATGTCCAGCCGCTCGGCCGCGCAGGCGAAGCCGCATTCCTTGGTCACGACCCAGAAGTGATACATATGGCGGTACTTCAGCATGCCAACTTCACATCGGAAAAACCGAAGGTTAAGTCTTCCTGAAACTGGTTTGTTCGAATCAAAAACCGTTGGAGACTACCGGTTGCTTCTACTTAACCAAGACGAACCGATCATGTTTTACGCACTCAGCTGGTTTGTGATCTTCAGCCTTCTTGCACTTTGGTCGCTGGCAGCCTGGGCGATGAATGCCGTCGCCGTGTGGACGGTCTCGAGTGCAGGCACGTTGACAGGCGCCGCATCGGGTGTCGAGGGACTTCGTCTTCCGGAGTGGCTGGCGCCCTGGGTGCCGCCGGAGATCGTGCAGGCGATGACCTCGGTGCTGTCGGGCCTGGCGCCAGTCGTCGAGACCCTGCTTCAAGCCGCGCCGGCGCTGGCCGGTGGCCTGACTATCGCGACCTGGGTGATCTGGGGCCTCGGCAGTGCGCTGCTTGTGTTGCTGGGGGCAGGGCTGCACCTGTTCATTGCGATGTGGCGCCGCCGCGGTGGAGGCTCCGGTCCTCAGCCGGCCCCGGAGGTGGCCGCATGACGGAAGATATGACGGGAATGCTGTCCTCAAGCAGGCACGACAGCACGGCAGCACTGAACGCGGATCTTGTGGCTGTCTGCGTGCGGCGGAACGCACTGCGGTGGGCAGCTGTTTGTAGCTACGGTGCCCGATCATGAACATGCTCATGTTTCTCGGTGGCCTGATCCTGCTGGTCATCGGCGCCAGCACGCTGGTGCGCGGCGCGTCCAAACTGGCGCTATCGTTTGGTATCAGCCCGCTCGTCGTCGGACTCACCATCGTCGCATTCGGCACCAGCGCGCCCGAGGTCGCGGTGAGCGTCGGCGCCGTGCTCGACGGCAAGGCCGACATCGCGATCGGCAACGTGGTGGGCAGCAACATCTTCAATGTGCTGTTCATCCTGGGCGTCAGCGCCCTGATCGCGCCGCTGGTGGT
>NZ_JACDCU010000327.1 GCF_013817365.1 Methylibium sp.
CGACCCCCCATGAACGAGCCCGGCTCCGCATCCACCCAGCCGCCCTCCGGCGTTGCCAGCCTGCCCGCCGGCAGCGCGGTGGGCAGTTTCGTGCTGCGCACCGCGCTTGCAGGCGACGAGTTCGGCCGCGTTTACCGCGCAGCGGCAAGCGCCTCGGACGCGGAAGTCACGATCGAGGAGTACCTGCCCGCCGCCATTGCCCGGCGTGATGCCGACGGCACGCTGGGTCCTCGTTCGCCAGCCCAGGCCGATCTTTGGGCCGAGGGGCTGCAGGCCTTTTTGCAGGAATCGGAGCAGATGTCCCGCCTGGATCACCCGGCACTGCTGCGCGTGGGCCCGGTGTGGCAGTCACGCGGCACGGCCTACCGGCTGCGCAGCGGGGGCGAGGGCCGCCCGCTCGCCGAAATCGTCGACGCGATGACGGAGCCGCCCGGCGAAGCCTGGCTGCATGGCCTCCTCGATCCGCTGCTGGGTGCGTTGGAGGCCGTGCACGAGGCGGGCTGGGTCCATGGCAATGTGCGGCCGGGGCAGATCGTCGTGCGCGCCGACGGCAGCCCGGTGTTGCTCGATTCGGGCGCGGTGTGCGGCGCCATCGGCGCGCGCTTGCCGGGATCGCAAGGCGCCTTGCCGGAGACCGGTTTCCTGGCGCCCGAACTGACCGATGCATCGCTCGACTGGCCGGTCGGGCCTTGGTCGGACCTGCATGCGCTCGCGCAGGTGCTGCGCTACTGCATCACCGGCCAAGCGCCGCTGCCGCTCGACCTCGACGCGCCGCTGGCGACTGATGCCCGCCCGGCGTTGGGACCACGCGCGCTCAATGCCCGCTACTCACCGGGCCTGGTCGCCGCGCTGGAACGCGCGCTGGTGCAGGACCCGCACGAGCGGCCGCAAAGCACGGCCGACTTTCGCCATGCGATGGAGGCGCCGGTGATGCTGCGGGCGGTGCCGGCGGCACCGCCGCACCGGCTGCACCCGGTGCCGCACGACGTGCACCGCGAGGCCACGGCCGCACCGCGCGCTGTCGTGCCGCCCATCAGGGTGACATCGCCGTTTCCTCGCGCATCAGGAAGCGACCGTGCGCTGGCGCCGCTCGAGCCGGCCTGGGCGGCAGCCGAAGTGCCGAACGTCGGCGATTTTCACGACCCTCGCATTTTCGAGCCGCACGCCGCCGCAAGAGAAGACGGCCGCGCTGATTCCCCTGCCGCCCGGGCCGGCGGTGGCTCGCGGCGCACGCGGCGCTGGCCCTGGGCATTGGGCGGCATGCTGGCCGGGGCCGCGCTCACGGGTGCGCTGGTCTTCGTCGGCTTGGGGCCCATGGCCGAGGTGCAGTTTGCGCTGTCGCTGCCGGGCGGCGAGTCCGCAGTGCTGAGGACTCCGGGGCCCGCAGCGCTGCCCGACAACGATCCGGCGCTGCTGCCGGCTCTTGCAGCAAGCGGCCCGTTGCCCGGTACACCCCTGCCGCCCCTTCACACGCCCGGTACGCGGCAAGCCGCTCCGGCGGTCAACGCCGATGTGACGGCAGCGACGTCGCGGGGAGGCGATGCAACGGCGCGGGAGCGCGGGGCGCCTATCCGAACGCCAGCCGATGTTGCGGCCCCGGTCGCCCCGACTGTTGATTCGCTTGCGCAGGACCGCGCCGCACCCACAGCGCCGCGCTCTGCGCCAGACGGCGCGGGCGACGCCTCGACTGCCGACGCAGGCCCCACCAGGACGGCATCACCAGCCGAAACGCCGGAGGCCGCCTGCTCTCCACGCAGCAATTTCGCGCTCTACCGCTGCATGCAGACGCAGTGCGAGCAGACCCGCTTCTACACGCATCCGCAGTGCATCCGGCTGCGTGTTCGCGACGAGTTGCCCTGATCGAGCGGCCCTCATACCGATTGCCCTGGGGTGTCCGGCTGCGGTGGGCGATGCCAGAATCGAGCGCCATGAACAGCGCTCCGACCCGCGTCAGCATTCAGACCGATGACTTCGACCTCGGCGCCGAGGTGACGGCTCTGCGCCGCGGCGACGGCGGCGTCGGTGCCGTGGCCAGCTTCATCGGCACGGTGCGCGAGCGGAACGAGGGCAGCGGCGTGAGCCTCATGGAACTCGAGCACTACCCCGGCATGACCGAGCGCGCGATCGAAGCCATGATCGATGCGGCGCTCCAGCGCTTCGACATCCTCCGCGCTCGGGTCGTGCACCGCGTTGGACCGCTCGAAGTAGGCGAGCAAATCGTCTTGGTTGTCGTCAGCTCCGCGCACCGTGGTGAGGCTTTCAAGGCCTGCGAGTTCCTGATGGACTACTTGAAGACGCAGGCGCCGTTCTGGAAGAAGGAACACACGCCCGAAGGCGCGCGCTGGGTCGATGCGCGCGTCGCCGATGACGACGCGTTGAAGCGTTGGGGCATCGAAGCGGGCAACGCCTGAAATGGCGCCTCTTGGTCGCGCTCTTGCAAGCTGTTCAAGCTCATCCACCGTTCGACGGAGTTTCAACGCAGGCGCCGGTTTACGCTCCACATGCCGCATGCAGTTCATGCGCCACGGATAGCGCAAAGCACGGTGGAGCAGTCGAGATGAGCGCCACGTTGCCCCAGGCCCTGTGCGTGATGGCCGGCGCGGCCGCCGGTGCGCTGCTGCGCTGGTTCGCGGGGTTGTGGTTGAACACGCTGTGGGCGGCTTTTCCGCTCGGCACCCTGGCGGTCAATGCGATCGGTGGCCTGGGCATCGGCGTGGCGCTGGCCTGGTTCACACAGCGGCCCGAGCAGGAACTGCTGCGCCTGCTGCTGGTGACCGGCGTGCTGGGCGGCTTCACTACCTTTTCGGCGTTCTCGGCCGAGTCGCTGAACCTGCTGCAGCGCGGCGCTGCATGGACCGCCCTGGGCCACACGCTGGCGCATGTGGTGGGCTCGCTGGTCTGCGCCGCGCTCGGCTGGATGCTCGGGCAGGCGCTCCTCCGGTCGCGCTGAAACGGAGCAGGGCGCCGGTGAATCAGCGCCGGGCATGCCGGCTGCCGGCTTGAAAAGCGGCCCTGCGGGACCACCTGTGAGATCAAATCCGGAGGTCTTTCGTCCATGCGACTCGACAAACTCACCACGCAATTCCAGGAAGCCCTGGCCGACGCGCAAACGCTTGCGAACGGCCGTGACAACCCTTACATCGAGCCGGGCCACCTGCTGCTTGCGATGCTCAACCAGGACGGTGGCCCCAAGGCATTGCTCGCCCGCGCCGGCGTCAATATCGCTGGTCTGCGCAGTTCACTCGAAGTCGAGCTCGGCAAGTTGCCCCAAGTGCAGGGAGGCGACGGCATACAGCCCGGTCGCGAGACCTTGGCCCTGCTGCAGGCGGCCGAGAAGGAAGCGCTCAAGCGCGGCGACCAGTTCGTCGCCGGCGAGCTGCTCCTGCTCGCCCTGGCGGACCACAAGGGCGACATCGCCAAGCTCGCGCGCAGCCATGGCCTCAATCGCAAGCAGCTCGAGAGCGCGATCGACGCCGTGCGCGGTGGCCAGAAGGTCGACTCAGTCGATGCCGAGGGTCAGCGCGAGGCGCTCAAGAAGTACACGCTGGACCTGACGGAGCGCGCCCGCGCCGGCAAGCTCGACCCGGTGATCGGTCGCGACGACGAGATCCGCCGCGCCATTCAGGTGCTGCAGCGGCGCACCAAGAACAACCCGGTGTTGATCGGCGAGCCTGGCGTCGGCAAGACGGCCATCGTCGAGGGCCTGGCGCAGCGCATCGTCGCCGGCGAGGTGCCGGAGTCGCTCAAGAGCAAGCGCGTGCTGGTGCTCGACATGGCGCTGCTGCTGGCCGGCGCCAAATACCGTGGCGAGTTCGAGGAGCGGCTGAAGTCGGTGCTCAAGGAAGTGGCGGCCGACGAAGGCCAGACCATCGTCTTCATCGATGAGATCCACACCATGGTCGGCGCCGGCAAGGCCGAAGGCGCCATCGATGCGGGCAACATGCTCAAGCCCGCGCTGGCGCGCGGCGAACTGCACTGCATCGGCGCGACCACGCTCGACGAGTACCGCAAGTACGTCGAGAAGGACGCCGCGCTCGAGCGGCGCTTCCAGAAGGTGCTGGTCGGCGAGCCGACGGTCGAGGCGACCATCGCCATCCTGCGCGGCCTGCAGGAGAAGTACGAGGTGCACCACGGCGTGGAGATCACCGACCCGGCGATCGTCGCCGCGGCGGAGCTGAGCCACCGCTACATCACCGACCGCTTCCTGCCCGACAAGGCCATCGACCTGATCGACGAAGCCGCGGCCAAGGTCAAGATCGAGATCGACTCCAAGCCCGAGGTGATGGACCGGCTCGACCGCCGCCTGATTCAGCTCAAGATCGAGCGCGAGGCGGTCAGGAAGGAAAAGGACGAGGCTTCGCAGAAACGCTTCGGGCTGATCAGCGAAGAGATCGCGAAACTCGAGCGCGAAGCCGCTGATCTGGACGAGGTTTGGAAGGCCGAAAAGGCCACTGCGCAGGGCTCGGCACACATGAAAGAAGAAATCGACCGTGTGCGTACGCAGATCGATGATCTGATGCGCAAGGGCGATTTCAACAAGGTCGCTGAGTTGCAGTACCGCACCCTCCCGGATCTGGAAAAGAAATTGAAAGAGGCGCAGGCCAAGGAGGCCGGCGCAGACGCGGCCGGCAAGCCCACCTTGCTGCGTACCCTTGTCGGCGCCGAAGAAATCGCCGAAGTCGTTGCGCGCGCCACCGGCAT
>NZ_JACDCU010000328.1 GCF_013817365.1 Methylibium sp.
CACGTCGAGTGCGTAGGCCATCTGCTCTGCGGCATGGTCGGCGTGCAGGCAGGCGCGCGGGTCGTGGGCCAGGCCGGCGGCGCCGCTGAGGGCACCGGGCGCGACACCGCTTTGCAGCAGCTCGGCAAAATCGGCGCTCGAGGTCGTGAGCACTTGCGAGCGCAGGTTACGGATGCTGCGCGAAGACAGGCTCTCGAAAGCGATGTCGGCGTCGAGAATCTCGCCGCTGCGCGGATCGACGTGGCTGGGCCCGATGGCGCCGAAGGTCGCGCCGGCGTTGGTCATCCACCGCACCGAAGCGCGGTCGGTGTCGAGCGTGTCGAACTCGGCGCCTTCGGGCTGCACCTCGACGCGCAGAGCGTCCTTGAAGCCGATGCGCTCGAAAGCCTTGTTCCATTCGAGAATGCCCGCGGTGACGGCGCCGCGGTACTGTTCAGGGATGCTGCGGTCGAGCCAGAAGGTGACGGGCTTGACCGGCTCCGACAAGTCGGCCTCGCGATCCTTCTTCTCCAGACGCCAACGGTTCACGAAACGCTGCTTCGGGCTGCGGGAGAGATCATCGGAAAAGTCGGCGACCGTGCTGGTGAAATAACCCAGCCGCGCATCGGCCTTGCGAGGGCGCATCGGCTCCGCAGGCAACGCGGTCAGCGAATAGTGCATCATCATGAAAAGACTGCGCACGTCGGGCAGCGTGCTCGGCACGGAAGGCCGCGCGCCGCTGCTGCCGGGCTGCGGCACGGAGATGCTCGAGGTCGCGTAGTGGTTCTGCACCTCCAGGGCGATCTGCTCGGGACCACTGCGCACATCGAGGATGGCCGAGTGGCGGGCGTCGAAAGAGTAACTCTGGCGATAGCTGCGCTGCAGCGCCTGGGCAATGCCCGGCAAGTCGCTGACGAACAGGCTCGCCGCATCCACCAGGATCGACTTGCGCTCTGGATGCTCCTGGCTGGCGACCACCGCGCTGCCCAGCAGGCTCGGCGAATAGGCGTTCTTGACCGCCTGCGCCTCGGGCGTGCCCACCTTGGCGGCGTAGGCCATGTTGAGCGCTACCAGCTGAATCTGGTTGTTGATGCGGCGGAATTCGACCGCCTGCGGCTGCCCGATCGCTAAGCCCCAGGTGCTTGCCATCAGGCCACCGAAGAAGCCCCGCTCGCCGATACCGCTGGCGTACTTGGGGCTCAGAAAGAGCAGCCGGCCCAGATCGTCGGGAGCGAGTTCGAACCAGATCTTCTCGTCCTTGCGCCAGACGGTAATGAGGCCCTCGGTGGATGTAGCGCCATTGACCACGGCGGCAAACGCGGGGGGCTGGCCGGGCGCCGACGGCAGCTTGGCGACGAGCGCCGCAGGCGGACCGGCCCGCGCGCTGATGCGCGCTGCGGCACTGCCGCTATTGGCGCCGGCCGGCACCGCGTCCGCTGCAGCGCCCGAGACCGAAAGGGGTGGGAGGGCCGCCTCTGCCGGCGCGGGCGGCTCTACGGGTGCCGGCAACAGCACGGCACATCCCGACAGCCACAGCGCCGTCGCGCCGAGCACCGAGGCAAGCCCGAGGACGCGCACAGAACGTGGTGCGCTGCGATGAAGGAGGCCAGCCAAGATTTTCAGTCCTGAGTTGCGGTGTTGACACGATCAGAGGAGCGCATCCTGCGGGCCTTCGGGCGGCGGCCCAACCCGTCGAACCCATGGAATCGCTGCGCGCCCCTCACTGCAGCAGCCCACATGCTGGAGCCAGATGCTGCTGAGCAGCATCGGGACTCTCCCGCGCCCCGACCGGTTCCTCCTGCCGAGCCGCAGCGCTAGTTTGTCGGGCTGTCCGGTCGCACGCGAGTGCATCCGTCACACCGCATCGCCATGCGGCGTGTGCCGTCCGGAATTACGCCGCTGCTGCTGCATTCGCACGCATTGCCCTGCGTGCAGCAAGGCCTCTGCATGCGAGGGCCGGTCTCAGATCGTCAAGGCCTTGAACCGAATGCGCCTGGGCTTTGCACCCTCTTCGCCGAGGCGCTTCTTCTTGTCGGCCTCGTACTCCTGGTAATTGCCGTCGAAGAAGACCCACTTTGAATCGCCCTCGCAGGCCAGGATGTGGGTCGCGATGCGGTCGAGGAACCAGCGGTCGTGGGAAATCACCATCACGCTGCCGGCGAACTCGAGCAGCGCGTCTTCCAGGGCGCGCAGGGTTTCGACGTCGAGGTCGTTGGATGGCTCGTCGAGCATGAGCACGTTGCCGCCGGTGGCCAGCGTCTTGGCCAGGTGCAGCCGGCCGCGCTCGCCGCCGGAGAGGTTGCCGACCAGCTTTTGCTGGTCGTTGCCCTTGAAGTTGAAGCGGCCGAGGTAGGCCCGCGAGGGCATCACGAACTTGCCGATGACGATGTTGTCCAGGCCGCCCGACATGTCCTGCCACACGGTCTTGTCGCCCTCCAGCGACTCGCGGGTCTGCTCGACGAAGGCCATCTTCACCGTCGAGCCGATCTTGACCGTGCCGCTGTCCGCCTTTTCCTTGCCCGCGATCATTCGGAACAGGGTCGACTTGCCGGCGCCGTTGGGGCCGATGATGCCGACGATGGCGCCAGCCGGCACCTTGAAGCTCAGGTTGTCGATCAGCACGCGGTCGCCGAAGCTCTTGGTGACGTTCTCGAACTCGATCACCTCGTTGCCCAGGCGTTCGGCCACCGGAATGAACATCTCGTTGGTCTCGTTGCGCTTCTGGTATTCGACGTCTGATAGTTCCTCGAAGCGGGCCAGGCGCGCCTTGCTCTTGGCTTGGCGGCCCTTGGCGTTCTTGCGCACCCACTCGAGCTCCTGCTTCATCGCGCGGGTGTGGGCGTCTTCGGACTTTTGCTCCTGCTCGAGGCGAGCTTCCTTTTGCTCCAGCCAGTCGGAGTAGTTGCCCTTCCAGGGGATGCCGCGACCGCGGTCGAGCTCCAGGATCCACTCGGCAGCGTTGTCGAGGAAGTAGCGATCGTGGGTGATGCCGACCACCGTTCCGGGAAAGCGCTTGAGGAACTGCTCCAGCCAGTCGACCGATTCGGCGTCCAGGTGGTTGGTCGGCTCGTCGAGCAGCAGCATGTCGGGCTGGCTGAGCAGCAAACGGCACAGGGCCACGCGGCGCTTTTCTCCGCCGGAGAGCTGCCCGATCACGGCATCCCAGGGCGGCAGGCGCAGCGCGTCGGCGGCGATCTCGAGCTGCAGGTCGGTGTTCTCACTGCCGGCGGCGGCAATCTGGGCTTCGAGATCGGCCTGCTCGGCGGCCAGCTTGTCGAAATCGGCATCCGGGTCGGCGTATTCGGCATACACCTCGTCGAGCCGTTTCTTTGCGGCCAGCACGCCGCCGATGCCCTGCTCGACCGCCTCGCGAACCGTCTGCTCGGGGTCGAGCTGCGGCTCCTGCGGCAAATAACCGATCTTGATACCCGGCATGGCCGTGGCTTCGCCGTCGATCTCGTTGTCCAGGCCGGCCATGATCCGCAGCAGGGTCGACTTGCCCGAGCCGTTCAGGCCCAGCACGCCAATCTTGGCGCCTGGGAAGAAGCTGAGCGAAACGTCCTTGAGGATCTGGCGCTTGGGAGGAACCGTCTTGCTGACGCGGTTCATCGTGTAGACGTATTGGGCCATGGGGTGCGTTTGAGTTTTAAAGACGCGGCGCCGCCGCGACAACCCAAGATTGTCGCCGACACCCCATGGCCGGCGCTGATGTGGGCTCGTTCCGCGCCCATCGAGCCGCGCTGCCGCGCGCGGTGTAAGGATGCGCGGCGCTCGGGCGACCCAGTGCCTGACAGGGCGCCGCAAAGAGCGCACTATTCGGCTGTTGCGCGGCCCTGAATGCGCGCTGCCGGTGTGTCAGACGTCCGGCCCCACTGGAGATATTCAATGCCCACACTCACCCGCATGCTGTTGACCGCCTTGCTGAGCGCCGGCCTCGGCGCACCAGCCGTCGCGGCAGACGACGGCGCCGACAACGAACGCTGGCAGTCCATCCGCACATCGCTGTTCGCCGACCGGCCGATCGCTCAGGACGCCACCGACATCGTCGAACTCGAAGCCCCGATCCGCGCCGCCGATGCTGCGGTAGTGCCGATGGCGATCCGGACGAAGTTTGCGCAGACCCCCGAGCGCTACGTCAGGAAACTGTGGCTCGTGATCGACAAGAACCCATCCCCGGTTGGAGTGGCGTTCACCCTGACCCCCGAGAGCGGCCTGGCCGACATCGAGACACGGGTTCGGGTCGAGGAGTACACGCACGCGCGGGCCATCGCCGAACTGAACGACGGCAGCCTGCACATGCACACCCGCTTCGTGAAGGCCTCCGGCGGCTGCTCGGCACCGGCCGGCAAGGACGCCGAGGCGGCGCTGGCAAACCTGGGCAAGACCAAGCTGCGTGTCGAGGGCCCGGTGAAGCCCGGCGAGCCGGCGCTGGCGCAATTGATGATCAGCCATCCGCAGACGTCGGGTCTGGCCATCGACCAGCTCACCCGGCTGGCGCCGGCGCCCTACTTCGTGCGCAGCATCGCCATCAGCTACGCCGGCAAGCCGGTGCTCACGGCCGATGTCGATTTCACGGTGAGCGAGAACCCGAGCCTGCGCTTTCACTTCGTGCCCACCGCAGCCGGTGGTGAACTCAAGGCCGAAATCGTCGATACCAAGGATCGCAGCTTCACGGCGGCAATCGACGTGACCGCCAAGCAATATGCCGAAAG
>NZ_JACDCU010000038.1 GCF_013817365.1 Methylibium sp.
GCCGTGCGCAATACCATCCTGCAGCTGCGCGGCATCGATACCTACCAGGAGTTCCTGGCCCGCCACCGTCTCGCGCTCGAGGCTGGCGAATCCACCGGCTGAGCGCCGGGCGCTATTTGCGCACCGGCCGATGCGGGCAGGGATCCTTGGTGCAGTTCGCGTACAGCGACAGCGCATGCTCCTGCAGCGCGTAGCCACGCGTCTGCGCCACCGAGCGCTGGCGCGCTTCGATCTCGGCATCGAAGAATTCCTCGACGCGGCCGCAATCCAGGCACACCAGATGATCGTGGTGCTGCCCTTCGTTGAGCTCGAACACCGACTTGCCGGACTCGAAGTGGTTGCGCGAGAGGATGCCGGCCTGCTCGAATTGCATCAGCACCCGGTACACGGTGGCCAAGCCGATGTCGGAGCCTTCGGTCAGCAGGTGCTTGTAAACGTCTTCCGCCGTCAGGTGGCGCACGCTGGAAGTCTGGAACACCTCCAGGATCTTGATGCGCGGCAACGTGGCCTTCAGGCCGCTGCTCTTGAGTTCGTCGGCGTGGCTCATCGGCTTGTCCTCGGCCGCGGGCGGCTCCACTAGAATTTGCCGATGATATCGAGCCCGACGCGCCGTGTTGCGCCGGGCGCTCGCCGCCCCTGCTATAGCGGCCGTTCCTTCCCTGCTTCCCACCTTATGCGCCAGCCTTCAACACGTCATCGTCATGCCCGCGTGCCTCCGCTGCTGCTGGCCTCGCTGGCGTTTGCCGGCTGCGGCTCGCTGCAATCGTCGGACAGCTTCCTGGGCGTGATCACGCCCTACCGCATGGAGATCGTGCAGGGCAATGTGGTGACGAAGGAGATGGCCGCTGCCATCAAGCCGGGCATGACACGTGCGGAAGTGCGCAACGTCCTCGGCTCGCCGCTGCTGACCGACATTTTCCACGCCGACCGCTGGGACTACGTGTTCACCATCCGCCGACAGGGCGCGCCCTATCAGCAGCGCCGCGTCACCGTGCTGTTCGACGGCGAAGGCATGAAGTCCTTCGAGGCCGACGAACTGCCCAGCGAGCGCGATTTCGTCGCCTCGATCGACACCCGGAGCACCGGCCGCGTGCCGAAACTTCAATTGACCGAAGAACAGCTGGAGGCTTTGCCGATCCCGGCCGAGCCGGTCGTCGCCGGCACGGCCGCGGCGTCCGCACCCGAGGGCCCGACGCGCAGTTACCCGCCGCTGGAGGCGGTGCGGTGAGCGAAGCGGGCAGCGGCGACTTCGCGCGCGTCCTGGCGGCGAACGACCGGCGCCCGCAGGCTGCCGACGCTGACGGGCAAGGAATCGCCGGCACGACGCTGCGACGCGTCGCCATCGCCGGCGCCTCCGGTCGCATGGGCCGCACACTCATCGAGGCGGTGCTCGCCTGCGCTGACTGCCGACTGGCCGGCGCGCTGGAGGTCCCCGGGAGCCCTGCACTCGGCCAGGATGCCGCGGCCTTTCTCGGCCAGACCAGCGGCGTGGCGATCGGCGCCGATCTTCGCGCCGGCCTGGCCGATGCGCAGGTCCTGATCGACTTCACTCGCCCCGAGGGCACGCTCGAACACCTCCGCGTGTGCCGTGAGCTGGGCGTGCAGCTCGTCGTCGGCACCACCGGCTTCGACGAGGCGGGCAAGGCGGCGATTGCGGCGGCGGCCGAGGACATCGCCATCGTCATGGCGCCGAACATGAGCGTCGGTGTGAACGTGGTGTTGAAGTTGCTGGCCACCGCGGCCAAGGCGCTCGGCGAAGGCTACGACATCGAGATCGTCGAGGCCCATCACCGCAACAAGGTGGACGCGCCGAGCGGCACCGCGCTCGCGATGGGCGAGGTGGTGGCGAACGCGCTGGGCCGCAATCTGGAAGACTGCGCGGTGTACGGCCGCGAAGGCACGACCGGCGCGCGCGACGCGCAAACGATCGGCTTCGCCACCGTGCGCGGCGGCGACATCGTCGGGGACCACACCGTGATGTTCTGCGGCACCGGCGAGCGCATCGAGATCGGGCACAAGTCGGCCAGCCGCGCGACTTACGCGCAGGGCAGCCTGCGCGCGGTGCGCTTCCTGGCGCACAAGCCGCGCGGCCTGTTCGGCATGGACGACGTGCTCGGCCTGCCTGTCACTTGATAGAACCTTCACGAGACCGGCGCCAATGCGCACCGGCCATTGCATGAGCGCTGCCCCGCCCCCACCCGCCCCGTACGATCACCGCGCCATCGAGGCCGCCGCACAGGCGCACTGGAACGCGAGCGACGCCTACCGCGTCGTCGAGGACGCCGCGCGCCCCAAGTTCTACGCCTGCTCGATGCTGCCCTACCCGAGCGGCAAGCTGCACATGGGCCATGTGCGCAACTACACCATCAACGACATGCTCACGCGCCACCTGCGCATGAAGGGCATGAACGTGCTCATGCCGATGGGCTGGGACGCCTTCGGCCTGCCGGCCGAGAACGCGGCCATGAAGAACGGCGTGCCGCCGGCGCAGTGGACGTACTCGAACATCGCCCACATGAAGGGCCAGATGCAGGCGATGGGCCTGGCCATCGACTGGTCGCGCGAAATCACGACCTGCTCGCCCGATTACTACCGCTGGAACCAGTGGCTGTTCCTCAAGATGCTCGAGGCCGGCATCGCCGAGCGACGCACCCAGGTGGTGAACTGGGACCCGGTCGATCAGACCGTGCTGGCCAACGAGCAGGTCATCGACGGCCGCGGCTGGCGCTCCGGCGCGCCGGTCGAAAAGCGCGAGATCCCCGGCTACTACCTCAACATCACTCGCTACGCCGACGAACTGCTCGGCGAAGTCACCGACGGCCTGCCCGGCTGGCCGGAGCGCGTCAAGCTGATGCAGGAGAACTGGATCGGCAAGAGCGAGGGCGTGCGTTTCGCCTTTCCTCACAACATTCGTAACGCCGATGGCGCGCTGATCCAGGACGGGCGCATGTACGTGTTCACGACGCGTGCGGACACGCTCATGGGCGTGAGCTTTTGCGCCGTTGCGCCGGAGCACCCCCTCGCTGCGCATGCCGCGGCCTCGAACCCGGAACTGGCCGCCTTTGTCGAGGCCTGCAAGGCCGGCGGCACAACCGAGGCCGAGGTCGCCACGCGCGAGAAGGAAGGTCTGCCGACCGGGCTGTTCGTCAAGCACCCGCTGACCGGCACCGACATCGAAGTGTGGGTCGGCAACTACGTGCTGATGAGCTACGGCGACGGTGCGGTGATGGGTGTGCCGGCCCACGACGAGCGCGACTTCGAGTTCGCCAAGAAATACGGCCTGCCAATCACGCAGGTCGTGCATGTCGACGGCGAGCACTACGACTACGACCGCTGGCAGGACTGGTACGCCGACAAGCAGAACGGCGTGACCATCAATTCCGACAACTTCAGCGGCATGAGCTATCGGGTTGCCGTCGCCGCCGTCGCCAAGGCGCTGGCCGCCAAGGGCCTGGGCGGAAAGAAGACCACCTGGCGCCTGCGCGACTGGGGCATCAGCCGCCAACGCTACTGGGGCACGCCGATCCCCATCATCCATTGCGACGGCGCCGGCCCTGCGTCCGACCAGCCCGGCTGCGGTGCCGTGCCCGTGCCGGTGAACGAGCTCCCGGTGGTGCTGCCCGAAGACCTCATCCCCGATGGCTCCGGCAACCCGCTCGCCAAGTGCGCCTCGTTCCTGAACGTCGCCTGCCCGCGCTGCGGCCAACCGGCGCGGCGCGAGACCGACACGATGGACACCTTCGTGGATTCGTCGTGGTACTTCATGCGCTACTGCGACGCCACGCTCGACACCGCCATGGTCGGCGCCGGCACGAAGTACTGGATGCCGGTGGACCAGTACATCGGCGGCATCGAGCACGCCATCCTGCACCTGCTCTACGCGCGCTTTTGGACCAAGGTGATGCGCGACATGAAGCTCGTCGGGATCGACGAACCATTCACCCGCCTGCTCACACAGGGCATGGTGCTCAAGGAGGCCTTCGTGCGCAGTGGTGCACAGGGCGGCCGCCAGTACTTCTGGGAGCATGAGCTCGACATCGGGCGCGACGAGCACCAGAAGGTGGTCTCGGCGCATGCCAAGGGCGATGGCGAGCCGGTGCAGTACGAAGGCTGGACCACCATGTCCAAATCCAAGAACAACGGCGTCGATCCGCAGCAGGTGATCGACCGCTACGGCGCCGACACCGCCCGCCTGTTCGTGATGTTCGCATCACCGCCCGAGCAGTCGGTCGAGTGGCACGACGCCGGCGTCGAGGGCGCGCACCGCTTCCTCAAGCGCGTGTGGGGTTTCGGCCAGAAACACGCCACGGCGGTGGGTGGCGCGGCGGATGTCGGCGGCGAGCTGCCGGCCGCAGCGAAGGCCCTGCGGCGCGAAGTGCACGGCGTGCTGCGGCAGGTCAGCTACGACTACGAACGCATGCAGTACAACACTGTGGTTTCCGGTGCGATGAAAGTGCTCAATGCGCTCGATGCCTTCGAAGCCGACGGCAGCCCGGGCGCCAACGCCGCGCTGCGCGAAAGCTATTCGGTGCTGCTGCGCGTGCTGTACCCGGCCTGCCCGCATGTGACTCAGTCGCTGTGGCAACAACTCGGCTATGCCGCAGCGTCGGGCGAGCTGCTCGACGCGCCTTGGCCACAGGTCGACGAGTCCGCGCTCCTGCAAGCTGAAATCCAGCTGGTGCTGCAGGTCAACGGCAAGCTGCGCGGTTCGATCACCGTCGCGGCGACAGCCGACCGCGCACAGATCGAGACCGCTGCGCTAGCCAGCCCCGAGGTAGCCAAGTTCGCTGAGGGCCGCAAGCCGAAGAAGGTGGTGGTCGTGCCGGGGCGGTTGGTGAACGTCGTCGTATGACGCGCGCCGTGCCGGTGACCCCCACCCGCCGCCGCCTGCTGCAGCTCGGCCTCGGCGCCGGCGCCGCACTGCTTGTCGGCTGCGGCTTCCAGCTGCGCCGTCCGCCCCGGCTCGACTTCAATACGGTGCAGCTGGTCGGCTTCCCCGCGCGATCGCCCTTCACCGAAGAGCTGGAGCGTGCCGTCGAGGCCAGCGGCAGCACCCGTGTCGTCGAATCCGCCGCGCAGGCCGAAGTGGTGCTCGAAGCCCTGGCCGACGTGCGCGACAAGACCGTCGCCGCGCAGACCTCGGCCGGCCAGGTGCGTGAGTTCACGCTGCGCACGCGCCTGCGCTTTCGGCTGCGCACGCCGGCCGGCCGGCTGCTGATCCCCGACACCGAACTGCTGCTCACCCGCGACCTGAGCTACAACGAAACCAACGCACTGGCCAAGCAGCTGGAGGAGCAGGCGCTGTACCGCAGCATGCAGAGCGACATCGTCGAGCAGGTGATGCGCCGGCTTGCCGCGGTGCCGGCCCCTTGAAGCCCGGCGAACGCGCGCGCCCTCCCTAATGCAACTCAAGCTTGACCAGCTCGCCGCGCACCTGAAGAAGGGCCTGCAGCCGCTCTACACACTGCACGGCGACGAGCCGCTGCTGGCGGTGGAGGCGGCCGATGCCATTCGCGCCGCCGCGCGCGCCGCCGGCCACAGCGAGCGCGAGGTCCACACGGTCGCCGGCGCGCACTTCGACTGGAGTTCGCTGCTCGGCGCCGCGAGCGCGATGAGCCTGTTCGGCGACGCCAAGATCGTCGAGATCCGCATTCCCTCGGGTAAGCCTGGCAAGGACGGTTCGGTGGCGCTGCAACGCTACTGCGAGCGCCTGCCCGAAGGCGTGCTCACCCTCGTCACCTTGCCGCGACTGGATCGCCAGCAAACCGCGAGCGCCTGGTTCAGCGCGCTCGAGGCCGCGGGCATCACCTTGCGCCTGGAGCCCATCGAGCGCGCGGCGCTGCCGCAGTGGCTGGCGCAGCGCCTGGCCGCGCAGGGCCAGCGCGTCGGCCCCGGCGAAGAAGGCCAGCGCACGCTCGCGTTCTTCGCCGACCGCGTCGAAGGCAACCTGCTCGCCGCCCAACAGGAGCTCGCCAAGCTGGCCCTGCTTCATCCGGTCGGCGAGCTCGGCTACGAGCAGGTCGAGGCGGCTGTGCTCAACGTCGCCCGCTACGACGTGCGCAAGCTCGGCGAGGCGGTGCTCGCCGGCCAAGTGCCGCGCGTGCTGCGCATGCTCGCCGGCTTGCGCGCCGAGGGCGAGGCCGCCGTGCTGGTGCACTGGCACCTGACCGAGGACATCCGCGCACTCAAGCGCTGCAAGGACGCACTGACCGCCGGCAAGCCCTTGCCGATGGCTCTGCGAGAGAACCGGGTCTGGGGCCTGAAGGAGCGGCTGTTCGAGCGCGCGCTGCCGCGCCTGGACGAGGCCGCGCTGGAACAGCTGGTGGAGGCCGCGCATGTCTGCGACGGCCTGGCCAAGGGCCTGAAACATCCCCTGTGGCCCGCCGATCCGTGGGACGGTCTGCAGCGCCTGGCGCTGCTTCTGGCTGGTCCGCTCGCCGGCGCGCCGGCCCGCGCGGGCGTCACCGCGCGGCTGGTGCTGCAAGGCTGAGTCCGGGGAATCCACGGAGCGCGGCGCATGACCTCACAGGGTCATGGACGCGATGCGGCTGGGTTCGCCGCCGCCCGCCCCTTCGGCTGAAACGATCTCAGTAACCGCGCACCCGGTCGACCCGATGCGCCAGAGGCCGCCCTTCGCGCAGCGCCTGCACATTGGCCGCGGCAACCGCCGCCGCTGTGCGTGGATCGGTCTGCGCCGCGACGTGCGGCAAGACGCTGACGCGGGGATGCCGCCAGAACGGATGCTCCGGCGGCAAGGGCTCGCTCGCGAACACGTCGAGCACGGCATGCCCCAGCTGCCCGCGGTCGAGCGCGGCCAGCAGGTCGGCCTCCACGACGTGGGCGCCACGCCCGAGGTTCACCAGGCCGGCGCCGTGCTTCATTCCGGCCAGCCGGCGGGCATCGAAGAAGCCTTTCGTCCGGGCGGTGAGCGGCAGCAGGTTCAGCGCGATATCGGCACGCGCCAGCAGTGGCGCCAAGGCCGCCTCGCCGGCGCTGGTTTCAACGCCGGCCAGCGCAGCGGGGCGGGTGCTCCAGCCAAGCACCCGGTACCCCTGATCCGCCACCCGCTGAGCCACCGCGCCGCCCATCTGTCCAAGACCGAGCACAGCGACGGTGACTTCGTCGGCGCGGCGCTGGCGGTGCGGCGCCCAACGCGCTTCTTGCTGCAGCCGCGCATAGCGAAAGAAGCCGCGGTGCAGCGCGAGCGTGGCCCACAGCGCGGTCTCGGCCATCGCCGCGCTCATGGCCGGATCGACCATGCGCGCGATCGGCACGTCGCCCGGCACGCTGGCGTCTGCGAGCAGCCGCTCCACGCCGGCCCACAGCGACTGGATCAGCCTCAGACGCGGCAAGCCGGCGAGCGCGCCGGCGGGCGGATTGGCGACGATGGCCACGTCGATGCCGTCAGGCGCGTCGGCCGAGGTGACGAAGCGCTCGCCCGGCATCGCCGCCTGCAGTGCCGGGCGCCACAGCGCCCATTCGGCGGCATCGAAATCACAGGCCAGCAGGATGCTCACAAGGCAACCTCCGCGCTACGCGTTCAGGTATTCGCCTTGGGAACGGCCCGGCGGCTCATTCGGCGCCCTCCACAGGCAAGTCCTCGCATCACGCGATCGGGCGCATGCCGCCTCCCGCTCCGCTTCGATCTCCCTGGCGCTGGGCCCTGTCGGGGGCTCATGCGGCACTCCCGTCGATCAGCTGCTGCAGCGCATGCCGCACAGTCTGGCCACGCACCGCCGCCCGATCGCCGCTGAACTGAAGGCGTTCGGCCCGCGCCGGGCGGCCCGGCAACACGAGGCCCATCCACACCGTGCCGACCGGCTTGCCGGGCACCGCACCGCCGGGGCCGGCGATGCCGGTCACGCTCAGGGCGATGTCGGCCCGGGCGCGACGCAGCGCGCCCTCGGCCATGGCGAGCGCCACTTCGGCGCTGACCGCGCCATGCTGCGCGATCAGCGCGGCCGGCACGTCGAGCAGCTCGGTCTTGGACTCGTAGCTGTAGGTGACGAAGCCGCGGTCGAACCAATCGCTCGAGCCGGCTACGCTGGTACACGCGGCTGCCAGCAGGCCGCCGGTGCAGCTCTCCGCCGTGACCAGTCGCCACGAACGCGCCCGCAGCGCGACGCCGAGTTGCATGACAAAGCCTTCGTTCAAGAGTGCCTCCCGCGGCGCAGCGCCACGCGTGCCGAATCGTGCCGGCAGATCGTCTTCATGCGACGGCCCGCCACACCGCGATCACCAGCAGCGTGCACAGCGCCGCGACCGCATCGTCGAACAGGATGCCGAAGCCCTGGATCCAGCCGACGCGGCCTTCGGTGTGCGGCCGCTTGAAACGTGCGTCGGCCCAACGCACCGGCCCCGGCTTGGCGGCGTCGAAGAAGCGAAACAGTGCAAAGGCCATCAACTGGCCCACAGGGCCGGCCGGCATCACCAGCCACAGGATCGCCCAGAAGGCGAGCACCTCGTCCCATACGATCGAGCTGGGGTCGGCCGTGTTCAAGTGTCGCGCGGTGACCGTGCAAGCCCACCAGCCGATTGCCGTGCCGGCGGCCAGCAGCAGCGCCCACTGCGCGTCGTCGAGCCAACGGTCGAGCACCACGAAGCTGAGCCAGGCCCACAAGCTGCCGACCGTCCCGGGCGCGAGGGGGCTCAGCCCGGCGCCGAAGCCGAGCGCGATAGCGTGCGCGGGGTGCGCGAGCAGAAAGCGCACGTCGGCACGGCGCGGCGCCGGCAGGGCCGGCGGCTCCAGTGGCGTCGGCGCGGTGTTCACGAGCGGAAGTGGTCGAACGAGGTCCAGGTGTCCGCCAGCGCGCGGCCTTGCGAGTCGACGACGCGCAGCCCGCTGGCCGCCTCGATGCGGCCGATGCAGGTGACCGCCACCGCCGCTTCGCGCGCGGCGGCCTGCACACGCGCTTGCGCAGTTTCGGGCGCGGTGAAGACCAGCTCGTAGTCATCGCCACCCGACAGGCCGCAAAGCCGCTGCAGGACCAGCGGTTGTGCGGCCAGTTCGGTGCTGCGCGGCAGCGCGTCGACGTCGAGCGTGGCGCCCACGGCGGAGCGGCGCAACAGGTGGCTCAGGTCGCCGAGCAGGCCGTCCGACACATCGATCGCCGCGCTGGCGATGCCGCGCAGCGCCACGCCCAGCGCGACCCTCGGCTGCGGCTGCTCCATCGCGCGGCGCACTCGCTCGAAGGCCTCTCCTGGCAAGGCCACCGTGCCACGAAAGGCCTCGAGCGCGAGCCGCGCATCGCCGATGCCGCCGTCCGGCGCATGGCTGATCCAGACCGCATCGCCGGCCCGTGCACCGTCGCGCAGCAGTGCGCCGCCGGCGGGCACTTCGCCGAACACGGTGATGCAGATGTTGAGCGGCCCGGCCGTGGTGTCGCCGCCGACCAGCTCGCAGCCATGCGACTCGGCCAGCGCATAAAGACCGACCGAGAAACCTTCGAGCCAGTCGGCATCGACGCGTGGCAGCGCAAGCGCCAGCGTGCAGCCCAGCGGCTCGGCGCCGCAGGCCGCCAAGTCGCTGAGGTTGACCGCCAGCGCCTTGTGCCCGAGCCGTGCGGGATCGACCGTCGGCAGGAAATGCCGGCCCTCGACCAGCATGTCGCACGACACCGCCAGCTGCATGCCCGCGCGCGGCGCCAGCACCGCGCAGTCGTCGCCCGGGCCCACCGCGGCGCGGCGCGTGGGCCGGTTGAAGTACCGCGCAATGAGGTCGAATTCGCCAAGACTCATGCGGGCGATTGTCGCCGTGCCGCCAACACTGCAGCGGGCCGGCAGACCACCGCGCTTTCGAAGCGAACGAAGTATTGCGGCCGGCGGCAACGAAAACCTCGACCATTCGCAGCGACGCACAAGCTCAGCATGATCAGCACAACCGGCCTGTCGGGCTCCCGCCCCTCGGGGGCGGGCGGGGGTGGGGCCGCAACCCCCGGCCCACTGGGGGCGGGGGAAGGGGGCTGGGGCCGTGAGCAAAGTGCGGCCGCCTTGGCGTTAGCCGGTTTGCTCCCTGAGCAAATTGGCTAACTCCACGGCGGACCGCACTCCCATCTTCTCGAACACCCGCGCCCGGTGCACCTCCACCGTGCGCACGCTGATCGCCAGCGCATCGGCGATCAACTTGTTGGGGCGGCCATCGACCACCAGCTGCATCACTTCGCGCTCGCGCTCTGTCAACTCGGCCAGCTGCTTTTGCAGCGCGGTGTGCAAGCGGCCGCGCTCGAGACCGCCACGGCTTCGCTTTAGGGCCCGCTCGATGCGGTCGACCAGCGCGTTGTCGGAGAAAGGCTTCTCGACGAAATCGAAAGCGCCGCGCTGGATTGCCGCGACGGCCGTGGGCACGTCGCCGTGGCCGCTGAGGAAGATGACCGGCAGCACATCGGTGAGCGCGCGCTCGATCAGCCGCTCGAACAACTGCACGCCGCCCATGCCGCCGGGCATGCGCATGTCGAGCAGCAGGCAGGCCGGTGCGCCTAGGAGCGCCGCGCGGTGCCCCTCGAGCCAGGCCTCGAAGGCCTCGCCGCAATCATGCGGATGCGAAAGCAGCCGGCGTGTTCGCAACAGCCAGGCGAGCGCATCGCGCACGGCTGCCTCGTCGTCCACGATGTGCACGACGGGCAGGCCCAAGGGCGGGGGCGGCGGCGAATGATTCATCTGGATTCCCCCGGCGCTGAACGCCGATTTTCGAAGGACCGGCAACCTGCCTCGCGGCAACTCGATGGCAGGCTCATGACAAGGCCTGCGCTGCGCGACCCGCCGTGCCAGGGCTGCCGGCCGGCGCGTTCTGAGCGGCAGCGAGCGCTGCATCGGCGCGTTCATCAGGGGGGCCGCTTACGGTCCCGGCTGCAGCACGCGGCAGCGTGAAGGTGAAGCGGGTGCCCGCAATGCCGGCGCCGTCGTCGCTCGGGAGCGTCTCGAACACCAGTGCGCCGCCGTGCTGCTCGATCACGGTGCGGCACAGGCTCAGGCCCAGGCCCATGCCTTCGCTCTTGGTGGTGAAGAACGGCGTGAACAGGCGCGCGGCGACCTCCGGGGCGATGCCAGGGCCGCGATCGCTCACGCTGATGTGCACCCAGGCACGGTCGGCTCGTGCACTCACGCTGACCACGCGCTGCGCCGGCGGCTGCGCTTCCATCGCCTGGATGGCGTTGCGGGTCAGGTTCAGCAGCACTTGTTCGACCATGGTGCGGTCGCACACGGCACGGGGAGGCGGCCAGCCCAGTGCCAGCTCGATGCGCGTGGCACTCTTGCGTGCCTGAAGGCGCACCAGCGGCAATACGCCCTCGACCAGCTCGTCGCAGTCCACCGGCTCGCGGCTGTGCTCGCGACGACGCACGAAGTCATGCACGCTCTTGATGACGCGCCCCGCGCGCGCCGCCTGCTCGGCAATGCGCTGCGTGGCTTCGCGGATCATCGCCAGATTCGGCCCCGTGGAGGCCGGCATTTCGTCGGCGATCAGGTTGAGCGAGCCGCTCGCATAACTGGCGATCGCCGCCAGCGGCTGGTTCAGCTCGTGACTGAGCAGCGAAGCCATCTCGCCCACGGTGGCAAGGCGGGCGGTGGCCTGCAGCTGCTCTTGCTGCAGGCGGGAAAGCTCCTCGACACGTCGCTGGGCGCTGATGTCGAGCACAGCGCTCATCCAGCCGCTTTGCCGGCCGTCTGCGCCGATCAGCGGCGCCTCGAAGATCAGCACCGGAAAACGCTCGCCGTTGGCGCGCATGAACGTGGTCTCGTAGCCGTCGCGCGACTCGTTGGGTGGGACGCCCTCGGACATGCGGTGGACCTGGCGCGCCTCGTAATCGGCACGCATCTCGGGCGGCCAATAGGCCGGCGTGGCGTGGCCGACGAGCTGCTCGGCACTGAAGCCGACCATCGCGCACAACGCCGGGTTCACGTAGGTGATGCGCCCGGCGAGATCGCGCGCCCGCAGTCCGGTGACCAGCGAATCCTCCATCGCGCGGCGCAGCGCCAGCTCTTCGCCGAGGCGCGCTTCGGCCTCGGCGCGCCGGCGCACGTCGCGCACGAGCAGCGCGACCACTGCGGTCAAGGCCAACGACAGTCCGAGCACCAGCGAAGTTGCCAGGTTGGGGATCAGCCGCGGACCGCGCCCGGCGCTGTCCAGGCGCAGCGCCAGGGTGGTCCCCGGCACATCCACCAGCCGCTCGGCCCGGTACACGCCGGCGCCTCGCGGCAGCCCGGCGCGGGCCAGGCGCGTGCCGTCGCCTTCGACGAAGGAGAGCTCGTGCGAGCGCGCCACCTCGGGCGACACGGCCGCTTCGATGGTCGCGCTCAGCGCCAGCGTCGCCGCCATGACGCCGCGCGGCCCCTCAGCGCCAGTGATCGGCAGGCACACATCGATCACTTCCACGCCCAGCCCCCCCGCCTGCGGCACGAAATAGCTGCGTGACCAGGCCGGCACGGTCAGGCGCATGGCGCTGGCGCAGGCCGCTTCGCTGTCGAGCGCCAACGCGCCGCGCGGAAGCCGGCTGAAAAGCTTGCCGCGGTAGGGCGACTCGACCACGGCTTCGAGCGTGTTGTCCTCCGAGCGCCACTCGATGCGCAGCAGCTCGCGGCGCTCGCGCAGCAGATCGGCGGCGTCGCGGCGCCACTGCGCCAGATCGGGTTCGTTCCACAACAGCGCCTGCAGGCTCTGCAGGTCGCGCGCGAACACCTGCCGCACATCGATTGCGGCAGCGGTGGCGGCGGCGTCGGTGCGTTCTTGGGCGCGACTGTGCTCGTATCGAAGAGTCAGGCCGAGCAGCAGCGTCTGAACGACGCCGAGCAGCAGCACCAGCAGGGCCCAGGGCAGCATGCGCCGCCAGCGCCAGGAGGACGGCATCAGCGGCGCGGCGAGGTCGGACATGACCGAGTATGAAGAGCGGCGGCTCGGCATGGGTACGCAGTTTCGCGCATGGCCACCGCGCACGCCGTGCGAAACACTGCTTGCGGCAGCGCAGCGGCCCAGGCGAGCCCGCTTGCTCGCGCTTGCACCGCAGGCGCATTCCTACAATCAGCAGGTCGCTGCGTCAGCCACGCCCTCACGGAAGATCCCATGACGACCCCCGAAGACAAGCGCACGCAACTGCGCCAGGCCGCCCTCGAGTACCACGAGTTCCCTGTGCCCGGAAAGATCGCCATTGCAGCGACCAAGCAGATGATCAACCAGCACGACCTCGCGCTGGCCTATTCGCCCGGGGTGGCAGCGGCCTGCGAAGAGATCGCGCGTGATCCCGCCACGGCGTTCCGCTACACCGCGCGAGGCAACCTGGTCGCGGTGATCACCAACGGCACCGCGGTGCTCGGCCTGGGCAACATCGGCCCGCTGGCCGCCAAGCCGGTGATGGAAGGCAAGGCCGTCCTGTTCAAGAAGTTCGCCGGCATCGACGTGTTCGACATCGAGCTGGCCGAGAACAACCTCGACAAGCTGATCGACTGCATCGCCGCGCTCGAGCCCACCTTCGGCGGCATCAACCTCGAAGACATCAAGGCGCCGGACTGCTTCTACGTCGAGCGCGCGCTGCGCGAGCGCATGAAGATCCCGGTCTTCCACGACGATCAGCACGGCACCGCCATCGTGGTCGGTGCGGCGCTGCTCAATGGCCTGAAGGTGGTCGGCAAGGACATCCGCGAAGTCAAGCTGGTGTCTTCCGGCGCCGGCGCGGCGGCGCTCGCCTGCCTTGGGCTGCTGGTCAAGCTCGGCCTGCCGCGCGAAAACATCTGGGTCACCGATCTGGCGGGCGTGGTCTACCAGGGACGGACCGAGCTGATGGATCCGGACAAGGACGAGTTTGCTCAGGTGACCCCGCAGCGCACTCTCGCCGAGGCCATCGTCGGCGCCGACATCTTCCTGGGTCTGTCGGCCGGCGGCGTGCTCAAGCGCGAGATGGTCGCCGCCATGGCGCCGCGGCCGATCATCTTCGCCCTCGCCAATCCCAATCCGGAGATCCAGCCCGAAGACGTGCTGGCGGTGCGCAGCGACGCGATCATGGCCACCGGCCGCACCGACTATCCGAACCAGGTCAACAACGTCCTGTGCTTTCCCTACATCTTCCGCGGCGCGCTCGACTCCGGAGCGACGACCATCACCGTGGAGATGGAGATCGCCGCGGTGCACGCGATTGCCGAGCTGGCGCAGGCCGAGCAGAGTGAAGTGGTGGCAGCCGCCTACGCGGGCGCAACGCTCTCGTTCGGGCCGGAGTACCTGATCCCCAAGCCCTTCGACCCCCGGCTGATGATGAAGATCGCGCCGGCAGTGGCGCGGGCAGCGGCGGACTCGGGCGTGGCCTCACGGCCGATCCAGGACTTCGACGCCTACGTCGAGAAGCTGCAGGCTTTCGTCTATGCCTCCGGCACGACGATGAAGCCGATCTTCAACGTCGCCAAACGCGCGGAAAAGAACCGCATCGTCTATTGCGAAGGCGAAGAGGAGCGGGTGCTCCGCGCAGTGCAGGTCGTCATCGACGAGAAGCTGGCCCGCCCGACGCTGATCGGGCGTCCGGAGATCATTGCGCAGCGCTGCGAGCGCTTCGGGTTGCGCCTGCAGGCCGGTCGCGACTACGACGTGGTCAACACCGATCACGACGAGCGCTACCGCGACTATTGGCAGACCTACCACCGCATCATGGCGCGCCAGGGTGTCACCCAGCAGTTCGCCAAGATCGAGATGCGCCGCCGGCTCACACTGATCGGCGCCATGCTGCTGCACAAGGGCGAGGTCGACGGCATGCTGTGCGGCACCTGGGGCACGACGGCGATGCACCTCAAGCACATCGACCAGGTGATCGGCCTGCGCCCAGGCGTGCAGACCTATGCCTGCATGAACGGCCTGATCCTGCCGGGGCGCCAGGTGATGCTGGTCGACACCCACGTCAACTACGATCCCAGCGCCGCACAGCTGGCCGAGATCACCGTCATGGCGGCCGAGGAAATGAAACGGTTCGGCCTGGTGCCCAAGGCCGCGCTGCTCAGCCACTCCAACTTCGGCTCCAGCAGCCAGCCGTCGGCCGTGAAGATGCGCGAAGCGCTCGCCCTGGTTCGCCAGCAGGCGCCGTGGCTGGAAGTGGACGGCGAGATGCACGGCGACACCGCCCTCGATCCCGCCCAGCGCGCCCATCAGATTCCGGACAGCCCCTTGACCGGCGAAGCCAACCTGCTGGTGCTGCCCAACATCGACGCCGCCAACATTGCGTACAACCTGTTGAAAACTGCCGCCGGCGGCGGCATCGCCATCGGCCCGGTGCTGCTCGGCGCCGCCAAACCGGCGCATATCCTGACGCCTTCGGCAACGGTGCGCCGCTTGGTGAACATGACGGCGTTGACCGTCGCCGACGCGAATGCGATCCGTTGACTCGCTGCAGCGCAGCAAAAGCGGGCGTGCAGGTGTCTTGTACCGCTTAATTGGCTTTTGGCCTGAATGTCAGGGTTATGAAACGGCCTCGAGCCCTGTCTTCTGGCTGCAGTTAGCGCCCGCTTACATCGTTGAGATAACCCCGCCTCGCTGCTGAAATTTGAGGCAAGCGCTTGAGATTTTCGGCCAGTTTCGGTACCATCTGCGCTTCGAATTACAGGGAAAACCCGTGCGCTTTACCGGTGGGTCGAAGCGGGCGATCCGAACTTCGGGATGGCGTGTCGGGATCGGTGCGGTGATCTTGGC
>NZ_JACDCU010000329.1 GCF_013817365.1 Methylibium sp.
GCGCCGCCATGCTCGTAGCAACCTTCTTCGTCCTGCTTGGCATAGATGCTCCTTGTGATCATGCTATGCCTCACACACGAAATATCTGACAGGCTCCTCTGAGCGCGTGCCGCATTGACGCCAGATCGATCGTCATGACTTCTCTCTCGCGCCTGAACACGCGACACCGCCGGCCGACTTGCACAACCCTTCAAGACGAGCATCTGACGCGCCGATAGGCTCTGTATCAATGTATCAACGCGCGTCCGACGTGTGATGCTGACTTTCACGCTCATCACCGAAACATGCGGTCGCCTTTCCAGGAACGGCGTTGACAGAGAGCAAACGAGCCCATGGTCACAGGTTTCATCGGTCTGGGTGCCATGGGGCAGGCCATGGCACTAAATCTTGCCCGGTCAGGCACCGAACTCGTCGTGTGGAACCGTTCGGCCGCGAAGGCCGATCCACTGCGGATGGCGGGCGCGATCGTGGCGACCACGCCTGCCGAGGTCTTTGCACAAGCGGGAATCGTGATCCTCATGCTCGCCAACGGCGACGTCATTGATGCAGTCCTCGAGCGCGGAATGCCAGCCTTCGGCTCGAACGTCGTGGATCACACGATCGTCCACATGGGAACCACATCAGCCGAGTACTCACGCGGACTCGAAGCCGACATTCGCGTGGCGGGGGGCCGCTATGTCGAAGCGCCGGTGTCCGGATCGCGCAAGCCGGCCGAGGCTGGGCAGCTCGTCGGCATGCTCGCAGGCGAGCGCGCAAGCGTCGAGGAGGTTCGCCCGCTGCTTCAACCGATGTGCCAGCAGACATTCGTGTGCGGTCCGGTGCCAAAAGCGCTGCTGATGAAACTGTCCGTGAATCTCTTTCTGATCACCATGGTCACCGGTCTCGCAGAGGCGACTCACTTTGCGGATCGACACGGGCTGGACATGCAGCTGTTCCGAGCCGTGCTGGATGCCGGTCCGATGGCAAGCAGCGTGTCACGTGTGAAGCTGACCAAGCTGGTCGAGCGTGACTTCGCCGTCCAGGCCTCGATCGTGGATGTGCTCGAGAACAATCGACTGGTGGCGCAAGCCGCGAGGCACGTGATGCTGGCTTCGCCGCTGCTGGGTGTCTGTCACGCCCTGTTCGGCGAGACGCTGGCGCTCGGCCATGGTCAGGCCGACATGGCGGCGGTCGTTCTCGCCATCGAGGCACGCACGGATTCAGGGGACACAAGCGATGCCGCCCATTGCGCGGGCGTCAAGCCATAGGCGCGCTTGAATTGACGTGTCATGTGACTCTGATCGGCGAATCCGGCGTGGAGCGCGGCATCGACGAGACCTTGACCCCGTGTGATCACGCTGCGCGCATGGTCGAGCTGGCGCAGGGTGCGAAACCGTGTGGGACTGGTACCGAAGGCGATTCGGAACTGGCGCGCGAGTGTCCAGCGGTCGAGGCCGCAGACCCGCTCGAGTTCGTCCATCGAATGCCGCGCCGCAGGGCATGCGGCGATCAAGTCCCGCACCCGCGACACGCGGTCGAGGGCCAGCGAAGGTGCCGGCTTGCTGGCAGTCGCGAGGCTGTGCAGCAGGCCCACGATGGTGACGACGAGGTCCACCCGTGCGATTTCGTCCAGGCGATCGTCGATGTTCCATATCTCGCGTGCGCAGCCCTTCGGCAGGCGTGCGGCGTCCGCCACAGGCTGCGCAACAAAGGGCAGGGGCTTTCCGCGAAGCGCATGCTGGATCAGTGAGGGCTCGATGTGGACGATCCGATAGCTGAAGCCCTCGCCGGTGCCGGCGAATCCATCGTGTACCTCGTCGGGGTGCAGGATGTGGCATTGACCTGGCAGGCAGTGCCACAGCGCACCTCGGAAGTGGAAGCGCTGAACGCCGGACAACGTGATGCCGATCGCATAGGTGTCGTGCCGATGCGCGGAGAACGCCTGCCCGTGAAGGCAGGCCTCCAGGCGTTCGATTCCCTGCGCACCAGCGCCGACCCGGATGCGGACACTGCGGTCAGCCATCTCGACTTGCCGTGCCTACCGGCGCGTCATCCAACCCGCGGACGGAAGCGCTTGCGGCTCCACCAGGGCATTGGCTTCGGCGGTCGCGTCCTCGCCTCGCAACCAAGCGAGGGCGATCGGCCACAGCGTGTTCTTGAACGCCTCGTCGAAGAAGCGGAAGTGGCCGACGCTTGCTGCGCCGAAGTGCGTTGGATCAAGGCGCAGATGGCTGCGGTGAGCGGCGGTGAAATAGCCCAGCAATCGCTCGATGGCGGCGATCGTGCCGAAGGCGTCGTCGCTCAGGCTCAGCGCAAGGATCGGCGCTCGCACGCGCGCGAAGCCGGCGGCCAACTGCCCCCGCTCTTCAGCGCCGAGCCTGCTGCAGGCGCTGTAACACGTGGTCTCGAAGCGAGGACCACGCAGACACCAATCACTCATGACGCCAGCGGGCGTGTCTTCGAGCCAGCCGAGCGCCTTGCCGGGGAAATAACCAAGCAGGGCCGTCAGCAAGGGCATGGCCAGGTGCCACTTGGCCAACATGCGGCGCCGCAAATCCGGCGCGTAGTCGCGCCAATACGCGAACTGCGCGCCGACCGTGAAGACGCGGCGATAGCTGGCACTGGACGGTGCCAGTCCGAGGACCAGCCCGCCGATGCTGTGCGCCACCACATCCACGGGCTGGCCCGGAAAGTGTTCGCGCACAAAGCCGAGCACGGCTTCCAGGTCGAGCAGGCCCCAGTCGATGGCCGAGGCCTTGAAGCCGCGCAACGATGCCGGACGCGAACCACCGATGCCGCGGTAGTCGAAGGTGACGACGTCGAAGCCGTGGTCGTGCAGGTACTGCGCGAACCGGGAGTAGAAGCGCGCCTGCACAGACGTGGCGGGGCAGATCACGACCACACCCCGAGTCGCTGCGTCCTTCGGGTGCTGCCACAACCAGCAGCCCAGCCCGTGTCCATCGGCAGCGTGCACCACGATGGCAGCCCCGCGTGGGTCAGCGACCGGCTGCTCACCGCGACGCCCTGGCACATGGTTCGGATCGCCCAATGCAGGACGTTGCCATTCGAGAATCGAGTTCATGCCGACATTGAAGGTGCGACGCGGATGGTGCTCAAGCGTCTTTTTCGAATGGCACGCATGCTTGGCGCGAATGACTTCGTGTGTGCCGGCGGCACGGTGGCCAGTCGATCCCATGACACTCACGTCGATAGACGCATCGCCGACAGCACGACGCGTCGCGGTGTGTTCGGCAGGGGTGGTACAGACGGTGCATGGGCCGCGATGCGTCGGTGTCGCGCCACTGCATTGCGTCGCCTTGCGCAAGCGGGTGGCTTGCATGATTCCCCGGCGAGTCGGAGGGCTGGTGTAGTCTCGCTGCGGCCAGTGTGCGAGTGCCACCGCGGTGGCGCAAACGACATCGGCGCATTTCTTCCATGAGCCAAGCAAATGCGGCATCCTCTTCTTGACCTGCCACCCCTGGACATGCTGCGTGGTTTTGTGGCCGCGGGGCGGCGCAAGAGCATCACGCTCGCCTCGCAGGATCTCTGCCTCTCGCAATCGGCCGTCAGCCGGCAGATCCAGGCGCTCGAGGAGTACTTCGATGCGCCCCTGCTCGTACGCCGGCACCGGGCGATCGAACTCACGCCACTGGGCGACAGACTGCTGGCGATCGCGTCGCCCTTTCTCGACGAACTCGGAGACTTCTCCCGCGAGATGCGCAGCGTCGACCGACAGCCTTCGGTCACCATCACGGCCAGCATCGGCGTGATGGCCTTGTGGATCCTGCCCCGGCTGGGCAGCTTCCAGTCCGCCCACGCAGACATCGACGTGCGCGTGGCGGCGACGAACCGGCTGCTCGATCTGCGCAGCGAAGGCATCGACCTGGCAATCCGCTATTGCCGGCCTGCCGACGCTCCGCCGCTGGCCGTGCGCCTGTTCGGCGAGGAAGTGGTGCCTGTTGCGAGCCCTGAGGTGGCGCGGCGCGTTGCGAGCAGCAACGAGGGTTGGCTGGGTGAAGTGCTGATCGAGTACGACGATCGCGCCCGTCCATGGCTGCGCTGGTCGGATTGGCTGAGTGCCCGGGGGCTCGACAAGCGGCAGCCCAAGTCGTCCATGTACTTCAACCAATACGACCAGGTGATTCACGCGGCGGCGGCCGGCCAGGGCATCGCGCTCGGCAGGGTCGCACTGGTGCTGCCCCTGTTGCAGGAAGGCCGGCTCGTGGCCTTGTCCGAGACGGGGCCGGGGTTCAGCGACTTTGCCTACTGGATGATCCCTGCCAGCGAATCGCCGCGGCCGGGCGTTGCCGAGTTCATGGCCTGGGTGCTTCGAGAAGCCGCGCAAACCGCTGAAGGCGTGAGCGCGCTGCCGGCGCCGCCATAGCGCTCGTGGGGCGTCGTTCGCCCTCAACCGGCTGCACGTATCGCGAACGAACCGCGCATGGCGGCGACCACGCCGTGTTCGCTGAGGATGGCGCCAGAGGCATGACAAAGCCGCTGACCGACCTTGACGCGGTCGATGGTGCTGTGCAGCCAGTGGCCGGCATGAGCCGTCGCGAGGAAGTCGACACTGAGGCCTGCGGTTGCGATGCGCGTCTCGCGGGGCAGACGGTGAGCGACGTTGTAGCCGAGCCAGACGTCGGCCATGGTGGAGAGAAAGCCGCCGTGCACGCCTCCCGATTCGTTGCAGTGCTGCGGCGCATCAGG
>NZ_JACDCU010000330.1 GCF_013817365.1 Methylibium sp.
GGCCGGGATCGATGGCCGGGCGGCCGTCTTGGCCGATGTGGGTGTGATAGATCAGGTCGTTGGGCATCAGGTCGATCGTGCCCTCGGCACGGGCGAAGGCGCCGCCGATGAGTCGCGCATAGGCGCGCAGCAGCGTGGTCTTGCCGACGCCCACGTCGCCCTGCAACAGCACATGGCCGCGAGCGAACACCGCCGTGGTGACCAGGCGAATCACCCGCTGCTGGCCGATGACCGCCCGCGCCGCCTGCGCCTCGAGCTGCAAGGCGCGTTCGCGCCAGTCGTGCAGCAGCGCGTCGTTTCGGTCCATCCGTCGTACTCCGTGGGTGCGGCCGGCACGCGCGACCGCAATGGCGAGCATGCTCCGTTCAGCCGCAGGGCGGCGTCAAGCGCGGGTAGGCCCTGAAGTGTGCAGGCATGGAACAGTGCCTCGACGCACAGGGACAAGCGGGATTTGGCCGCGGCGGGGACCGACCGTGCGGTGACAGCGTGCTGTCAAGCAAGGGTTCAGACATCGAGCGCCGTCGTCTTCTTGACGGTGCGCAGCACCAGCATCGAGTTCGAGCGCAGCACGCCCGGCAGGCGCATCAGCACGTCGGTGTGGAAGCGCTCCAGGTCGGCCGCATCGTTGTAGGTGAAGCGGATCAGGTAATCGTTGGTACCGGCAACGTAGAAGCAGTCGAGGATCGAAGGCTCGGCCTGCACAGCGCGCTCGAAGGCTTCGATCGCCGGCGTCGTCAGCCGCTCCAGGTTCACGATGGTGTAGCTGGTGCCCGGCTGGCCCACCGCCCGGGGATCGACCAGGGCCACGTAGCGCGCGATGACGCCGCTGTCTTCGAGCTGCTTGACGCGGCGCAGGCAGGCCGAGGGCGACAAGTGCACGCGTTGTGCGAGCGCGAGGTTGGAGACGCGACCGTCGATCTGCAACTCGCGCAGGATGGAGCGGTCCGTCACGTCCAGCGGTGCACGCGATTTCGCATCGAACCGGCTAACTGGCATTTCATTGCTCAATGCGTGGAGAACATCGAATCTTATGCGGCAGACGCGGGTAGTCCCTTTGCCCATGCGCAACCCCATTGCGCAAGGCCAGGGCTAGACTGACCCAGCGCCCGGCAACCCTCTGGGCAGCACCGCAGCGCGGAGCTTCTTCATCGGTTCGCTCCGCCCCTTCACGTCGGCCCTGCGCCGGCTCTTGCTTGGAAACCGCGCCATGTACAACGATCTCAAGACCAGCCCCCAGGCCGCGACTTCGCTCGACGCGTACTGGATGCCGTTCACGGCCAATCGCCAGTTCAAGAAGGCGCCGCGCCTGCTGGCCAAAGCCTCGGGCATGCACTTCTGGACCCCCGAGGGCCGCGAGATTCTTGACGGCATCGCCGGGCTGTGGTGCGTGAACGCCGGCCACGGGCGGCCGAAGATCGTCGAGGCGATCCAGCGCCAAGCCGCTGAAATGGACTTCGCGCCGCCCTTCAACATGGCGCACCCGAAAGCCTTCGAACTCGCCGAGCGGCTTGTACAGCTCACACCTCCCGGCCTGGACAAAGTCTTCTATACGAACTCGGGCTCCGAGTCGGTCGAGACCGCTCTCAAGATCGCCATCGCGTACCACCGTGCGCGCGGCGATGGCGCCCGCACCCGGCTCATCGGCCGCGAGCGTGGTTACCACGGGGTGAACTTCGGAGGCATCTCGGTCGGCGGCATTGTTTCCAACCGCAAGATGTTCGGCACGTTGTTGGCGGGTGTGGACCACATCCGCCACACGCACGATCTGGCCCGCAACGCCTTTTCGGTCGGCCAGCCCGCGCACGGGGCTGAGTTGGCCGACGACCTGGAGCGCCTGGTCGCGCTGCACGACGCCAGCACCATCGCCGCGGTGATCGTCGAGCCCGTCGCCGGCTCCACCGGCGTGCTGGTGCCGCCGCAGGGCTACCTGCAGAAGCTGCGCGCCATCTGCGACAAGCACGGCATCCTGCTGATCTTCGACGAGGTCATCACCGGCTTCGGCCGGACCGGCGCCAACTTCGCGGCGCAGCGCTTCGGCGTCACGCCCGATCTGATGGCGACGGCCAAGGGCATCACCAACGGCAGCGTGCCGATGGGTGCGGTGTTCGCGAAGCGCCACATTCACGACGCCTTCATGGAAGGCCCCGATCACCTGATCGAGTTCTTCCACGGTTACACCTATTCGGCCCACCCGCTGGCGTGCGCGGCCGCGCTGGGCACGCTCGACACCTACGCCGGGGAAGGCTTGCTCACGCGCGCACTGGAGATGGAGCCCTGCTTCGCCGAAGCGCTGCACAGTCTGAAAGGCCTGCCCAACGTGATCGACGTGCGCAACATCGGCCTGGTGGGCGGCATCGAGTTGGCGCCGATGGACGGCCAGCCGGGCAAGCGCGCTTTCGACGTCTTCCTCGACTGCTGGGAGCGCGGGGTGCTGGTGCGCACCACCGGCGACACGATTGCGTTGTCGCCGCCGCTGATCGTCGAGAAGCAGCACATCGACCAGATGGTCGGCACGCTGGCCGACGCGCTGAAACGGGCTGCGTGAAGCCGAAGACGCGGCGCAGGTTGGACAAGGGCAGCGGCCAAAGGCGCTCGAGGTGAGTACCCGCCCGGTCGTGCTGATGCCCGCTTGCCAGAGCGCAAGCGGCCAGCAGTTGCACATCATCGGGCAGAAGTACGTCGACGCCGTGCGGCTCGCCGGCGGCTTGCCGCTGGTCGTGCCCTCGGTGCAGTTGCACGAACTCGACGAGTTGCTGGCGCTCGCCGATGGCGTGTGCCTGACCGGCTCGCCGAGCAATGTGCACCCCCGTCATTTCGACGAGGTGGTGCACAACACTGCGCTGCCGCTCGACACCCGCCGTGACGACTGGACATTGCCGCTGATCCCTCGAGTGCTGGCTCTCGGCATGCCGCTGTTCGCCATTTGCCGGGGCTGCCAGGAACTCAACGTGGCGCTGGGCGGCTCGCTGCACCAGGCGGTGCAGGATCAACCCGGCTTCAATGATCACCGCGCCCGAGAGGACCAGGCGGCCGAAGTGCAGTACGGCCCGTCGCATCCGGTGCAAGTGGTGCCGGGCGGGCTGCTCGACAAGCTGATCGGCAACGCGTCCTTCCAGGTCAACAGCTTGCACGGCCAGGGCATCAAGCGCCTGGCCGACGGGTTGCGTGTGGAAGCGAGGGCACCCGACGGCGTGATCGAAGCCATCTCGCTTGCCGGCGCCAGGGGCTTCGCCCTCGGCGTGCAGTGGCATCCCGAATGGCAGGCCCGCGACAACCCGGTGTCGATGAAGCTGCTGCGCGCCTTCGGTGATGCCTGCCGAGCCTTTCGCGAAAACCGCCGGAAAACAGCCCACCCGGCGGTCGAACACTTGCCGGTACCCTAGCTGCCTGTCTGCCGCTGCCCTGCGGCGGCCGATGCCACGGCGCGCCGCCTCCTTCCCTGATGCGCGCAGCAACCGACAGGTGACACATGGTGGTCCGCGACAAATTCACTTTCAGCGAACTCGAGAACTGGCTCAACGAGCGCCGCGTGACCGAGATCGAGTGCCTCGTGCCCGACCTCACCGGCGTGGCCCGCGGCAAGATCCTGCCGCGCGAAAAGTTCACCGAGGACCGAGGCATGCGCCTGCCCGAGGCGGTGGTGGCGATGGGCGTGACGGGCGAGTTTCCCGAAGAAGGGCCCTACTACGACGTCATCAGTCCCACGGACCGGGACATGCACCTTCAGCCCGACCCGAGCACGGTGCGCATCGTGCCCTGGGCCACCGACCCCACCGCGCAGGTGATCCACGACTGCTACTACAAGGACGGCACGATGGTGCCCTTCGCGCCGCGCTCGGTGCTGCGCCGCGTGTGCAGCCTGTTCGATGCCGAGGGCTGGGACCCGGTGGTCGCGCCCGAGCTCGAGTTCTACCTGGTTGCACGCAACACCGACCCCGACATTCCGCTCAAGCCGCCCATCGGGCGCAGCGGCCGCGCCGAAACCTCGCGCCAGGCCTATTCGATCGACGCCGTCAACGAATTCGATCCGCTGTTCGAGGACGTGTATGCGTACTGCCAGCAGATGGAGCTCAACGTCGATACCTTGATCCACGAGATCGGCGCCGGTCAGATGGAGATCAACTTCTTCCACGCGCATCCGCTAGCCTTGGCCGACGAAGTATTTTTCTTTAAGCGCACGGTCCGCGAAGCCGCCCTGCGCCATGACATGTTCGCCACCTTCATGGCCAAGCCGATCGCCGGCGAGCCGGGCAGTTCGATGCACATCCACCAGAGCATCGTCAACAAGGCCACCGGCCAGAACATCTTCAGCAATCCCGACGGAACGCCCTCGCAGGCTTTTTACTGGTACATCGGCGGCCTGCAGAAATACGTGCCGGCGGCGATGGCCCTCTTTGCGCCGTACGTGAACAGCTATCGGCGCCTGTCGCGCTTCACCGCGGCGCCCATCAACATCCAGTGGGGCATCGACAACCGCACGGTCGGCATCCGCTCGCCGGTGGCCGGGCCGGCGGCACGCCGCATCGAGAACCGCGTGATCGGCGCCGATGCCAACCCTTACGTGGCGCTGGCGGCGAGCCTGGCCTGCGGCTATCTCGGCATGAAGAACCGCATCGAGCCGACCGCGGAATGCAAGGGCGATGCGTATCTGGGCGATTACCAGCTGCCGCGCAGCCTGAGCGAA
>NZ_JACDCU010000331.1 GCF_013817365.1 Methylibium sp.
ACCGCGCCGTGTGACGGGCGCCGGCCGCGCAGCGCCGCGGGCGTCCGAGGGTTCTTCTCCCGAAAGCGCGGACGAAGCCGGCGACGAGGCGGGGGATGTGCCTGCTGCGAAGAAGCGGCGCCGGCGTCGCCGCAAGCCTGGCGGTGGCTCCGCCGGTGAGGCGGCCGGCGCGCCCGCCGACACGCACGGCGAAAGCTAGAGCCTGCCACGCCACTTGGGGTGGGCTCATTGCGTGACCTCGGAGGCAGGCCGCATGCCGCATCACGCCCATCACACTGACTGTGGGTGAATACGGAATGACTGAGCAAGCCGCCCTCGCATCGGCCCAGCGCGCCTACATCGGCCTGGGTGCCAATCTGGGCGATGCACGCGACGTGCTGCGCGCCGCGAGGGATGCGCTGGCCACGCTATCCGGCAGCCGTCTGGTGGTCTGTTCCTCGCTCTACCGCACCGCGCCGATCGATTCGAGCGGCCCGGACTACCTCAATGCCGTGGTCGCGCTCGACACCCGGCTTTCCCCCGATGAGCTGTTGGCCGCGCTGCAGGCGATCGAAGCGGCGCATGGGCGCGAGCGGCCCTATCGCAACGCGCCGCGCACGCTCGATCTGGACTTGCTGCTGCACGGCGACGCGGTGCAGGACACGCCGACGCTCACCCTGCCGCATCCGCGCCTGCACCTGCGCGCCTTCGTGCTGCAGCCACTGGCCGAGATCGCGCCGGCGCTCGAGGTGCCGGGCCACGGCGCTGTCGGCGCCCTGCTGCCGACCGTGGCGCAGCAGGGCATCGAGCGATGTTCGGGCGCCGCTTCACAGGACTGGACGGATCACGGGCCAACGTAGGTCGCTGCCAAGTAAGGCCGCCCACCCCGCGAATCAGGCGCACCGGGCGCCATGCCGGCGCTGCGGCCCCGGATAATCCCGACTCCGCGCCCGGCCCCGAGAGAGCCCTCGATGACCTCCGCCCTGCCGATCCCCCTGCAGACCATCGCGTTGTTGACCTTGTCGAACGTCTTCATGACCTTCGCTTGGTACGGCCACCTCAAGACCCTGAACCACCGGGCCTGGTACGTGGCCGCGCTGGTGAGCTGGGGTATTGCCCTCTTCGAGTACCTGCTCATGGTGCCGGCCAACCGCATCGGCGTGCAGCAGTTCAGCGTGGGGCAGCTCAAGGTCATGCAAGAGGTCATCACGCTGTGCGTGTTCCTGCCCTTCGCGGTGTTCTACCTGCGCGAGCCGCTCAAGCTGGATTACCTGTGGGCGGGGCTGTGTCTGGTGGGCGCGGTCTATTTCATGTTCCGTTCGGCATGAAGGGCGACGCGAAACTGCGGCTGCGCCACGTGGTCGTCGAAGGCCCGATCGGGGTGGGCAAGACCACGCTTGCCGCCGCCCTTGCCGAACACTGGGGCGCCCGGCTGGTGCTGGAAAAGCCCGCCGAGAACCCCTACCTGGAGCGCTTCTACGAGCACATGGGCGCGCTCGGCGCGGTGCGCGGCAATCCGCTCGCCCTGCAGACCCAGCTCAGCTTCCTGTTCCAGCGCGTGGAACAGCTCAAGGAGATCGGTCAGCCCGGCATGTTCGAGCGCGGCGTGGTCAGCGACTTCATGTTTGCCAAAGACGCCATCTTCGCGATGCTCACGCTCGGCGACGAAGACCTGGCGCTGTACCGCCAGATCTACCGCCGGCACAGCGCGCAGGCCAGCGAGCCCGACCTGGTGATCTGGTTGCAGGCCGAGCCCGACACCCTGCTGGCTCGCGTGCGCCGTCGCGGCCTGGCCATGGAACGCAGCCTCGACGAGGACTACCTGCAGGCGCTCGGCGCGGCCTACCACCGCTATTTCGCCCACCACCGGGGTGCGCCGGTGCTGGCCGTCAACACCGAGGCGTTTCACCCCGACGAAGACAGCGCCGACTTCGCGCGCCTCATCGCGCGCATCGAGACATTTGAAGGGCCGTTCGAGTTCTACGACCCGCCGGACCGCCCGGATCGGTTGCCGACTCCAGTGCAGCGGGGTTGAGCAGAACCGGCTCCGTCCGAAAGGACTGCCGGGCTTCGTGACGGTGATGTGACAATCCGCCGCTTGGCGAGCCCCTCGGCGCCGCCCTTGCATCCGGAAGAGTCCACGATGTTCGGCAAGCTGCTGCCGCGGGAAGGCAATTTCTTCGAGCTGTTCAATCAGCACGGCGATCACATCGTCGAGGGCGCGCGCGCCTTCATGGCGATGATCGAGAACTACGCCGACGTGCCCGAGCGCGAGCGCCATGCGGCCGCAGTGATCGCGGCCGAGCACAAGGCCGACAAGGTCACCGCCGAGGTCAACCGGCTGCTGCACAAGACCTTCATCACGCCGCTCGACCGCGAGCAGATCCACGGCCTCATCAACGCGATGGACGACGTGCTCGACCTGCTGCAGGACACCACCGAGACCCTCAACCTCTACGACGTACACCACATCCCCGAGGAGGCACTGCGGCTGGGCCAGCTCAGCGCGCGCTGCTGCGAGAGGGTGCAGCACGCCGTGTCGCTGCTCGGGCGCATCAGCGAAGCGAGCGCGGCCGAGGGAGCCCTCAAGATCTGCGAGGAGATCGATCACCTCGAGAGCGACGCCGACCGCGTCATGCGCTCGGCGATGAGCAAGCTGTTTCGCAACGAGCCCGACGTGCGCGAGCTGATCAAGCTCAAGGCGATCTACGAGATGCTCGAGTCGATCACCGACCGCTGCGAGGACGTGGCCAATCTGATCGAGGGCATCGTCCTCGAGAACTCCTGAGCCGCCTGCCGATGGAATCGGCGCAGCTCAGCCTGTGGCTCGTGGCGATGCTGGTGGTCCTGGCCATCGCCTTCGACTTCATGAACGGTTTCCACGACGCGGCCAACTCCATCGCCACGGTCGTTTCCACCGGCGTGCTCAAGCCGCAGCACGCGGTGCTCTTCGCCGCCTTCTTCAACTTCGTCGCGCTGTTCGTCTTTCAGCTCTCGGTGGCGGCAACCATCGGCAAGGGCATCGTGGAGCCCGGCGTGGTGGACGCCAACGTGGTGTTCGGCGCGCTGGTCGGCGCCATCGCGTGGAACGTGATCACCTGGTGGTACGGCATCCCGTCGTCGAGCTCGCACGCGCTGATCGGCGGCATCGTCGGCGCAGTGATGGCCAAGGCGGGGCCGGGCGCGCTGATCACCGGCGGCGTGTCGAAGACGATGGCCTTCATCCTCGTTTCGCCGGTACTCGGCTTTCTGCTCGGCTCGCTGCTGATGGTGGCGGTGGCGCATGTGTTTCGCGGCACCACGCCGCTGCGCATCGACCGGCTGTTCCGCCGCGGACAGCTCGTCTCGGCTGCCATGTACAGCCTGGGCCACGGCGGCAACGACGCGCAAAAGACCATCGGCATCATCTGGATGCTGCTCATCGCCTCCGGCTACGCGGCCGCGAGCGACCCCTTGCCGCCGCTGTGGGTGATCTGGAGCTGCTACATCGCCATCGCTCTCGGCACCCTGTTCGGCGGCTGGCGCATCGTGAAGACGATGGGGCAGAGGATCACCAAGTTGAAGCCCGTGGGTGGTTTCTGCGCCGAAACCGGCGGGGCGATCACGCTGTTTCTCGCCACCGGCCTGGGCATTCCCGTCTCCACCACGCACACCATCACCGGCGCCATCGTCGGCGTGGGTTCGACGCGGCGGCTCTCCGCGGTGCGCTGGGGCTTGGCCGGGCGGATCGTGTGGGCGTGGATCTTCACGATCCCGGCGTCAGCGTTGATTGCAGCGGTGTTCTACGGGTTGAGTCGGCTGGTGTTTTGAGAGCCTGCGACGAGACGGGCGATCACCGCGAAAAACGGCGGCCAAGGACCGCCGTTCTGTTGAATCGAGGCACGGCCATCAGCCGCAGCTGTTTTACCTACTTCTTCTCGATCAGCTTCTTCAGATTCGCCAAACCCGCCTGGTACACGTCCGTGACCGCCTTCAGCGCCGCCTCGTCGTTCTGGTCCGGTGGCGGATCGTTGTTGGGGTAGCCGCGGTAGAAAGCACCGCGCCACTGCACGACCGATTTGGAGGCATCTTCGGCCGGGCTCACCGTGATGTTCGAGGTGTAGTTCGTCACCGGCAGCGCGCCGCCGTCCGTGGCACGGTAGCTGTAGGTCTTTCCGGCATCGTTGTACTTCTCCAGGCTCTCGACCAGACTGCCGCCGCCCTTGAGTTCGAGCGTGCGCACGGAGCCTTCGGCATTGCCCTTGTCGGCCGGGCTGGCCTTCACCGCCGGGTGCCACTTGGCGAGCGCGTCGAAGTCCTTGATCTGCGCCCACACCTGATCGGCCGGCGCGTCGATGGTGACCTTCTCGACCACCTTCTGGCGGGTCGGGCCGTGGGCCAGCGTCACGCTGGTCGCGAAGGTCAGCGCCGCGAGGGCGAGCCACCGTGAGTGCATTCGAAAGTCTCCTGTCGTTCGGGGGATAAGAAGCAAGGCGGATCAGCGCGCACGCGCTTCGCCGATGAAAGCGCCGAAGCCGCGCGGGTTGCTGCCGGTGGCCACGGTGTAGAGCGGCTTGCCGGTGGCGGCCTCGAGGACCGCCACATTTTCGTCCATCCAGTTGACGACCATCACCCGGTCGCCTACCGAGGCCACGCCTTCGGGGTAGCTGAAACCGCTCAGGGTCTGCACCGACTGGAGTGTGTCGGGATCGATCA
>NZ_JACDCU010000332.1 GCF_013817365.1 Methylibium sp.
CGTCGGAATCGTCCTTGATCGCGAACAGGCGAAATTCGCGCATCAGCCGCGGTGACAGGTACTGGCCGATGAAGCTCTCGTCCTTGAAGTTGCGCATCGCATGGTCGAGCGTCGCCAGCCAGTCGCTACCCGCGAGATCTGGGAACCAGTGCCGATCCTCCTCGTCCGGCTTCTCGCAGATGCGCTTGATGTCGGTGTACATCGCGAAGCCGAGCGCATACGGATTGATGCCGCTGTAGCCCGGGTGATCGACCGGCGGCTGGAACACCACGTTGGTGTGCGACTTGAGCCACTCGATCATCATGCCGTCGCTCAGCAGGCCGTCGTCGTAGAGCGTGTTGAGCAGGGTGTGGTGCCAGAAGGTGGCCCAGCCTTCGTTCATGACCTGGGTCTGGCGCTGCGGATAGAAGTACTGCGCCACCTTGCGAACGATGCGCACGATCTCGCGCTGCCAGGGTTCGAGCAGCGGCGCGTTCTTCTCGATGAAGTACAGCAGGTTTTCCTGCGGCTCGGCAGGAAACCGCTGCACCTCGGCCTCTTCGACCGACTTGTCGGCTTTCCTGGGCAGCGTGCGCCACAGGTCGTTGATCTGCTGCTGCGCATAGGCCTCGCGGTCCTCGCGGCGCGTGCGCTCCTGCGCCAGGCTGAGCTTGCTCGGCCGGCGATAGCGGTCGACACCGTGGTTCATCAGCGCATGACAGGAATCCAGCGTCTCCTCGACGGCGCTCAGCCCGTGGCGCTCCTCGCATTCGGCGATGTATTTCTTGGCGTAGACGAGGTAGTCGATGATCGACGACGCATCGGTCCACATGCGAAACAGGTAATTGCCCTTGAAGAAACTGTTGTGGCCGTAGGCGGCGTGGGCAATGACCAGCGCCTGCATCGCCATCGGGTTCTCCTCCATCAGGTAGCTGATGCAGGGGTCGGAATTGATGACGATCTCGTAGGCCAGGCCCATGTGGCCGCGCCGGTAGTTCTTCTCGTTGGAGATGAACTCCTTGCCGAAGCTCCAGTGCCGGTAATTCACCGGCATGCCGACCGATGAATAGGCGTCCATCATCTGCTCGGCGGTAATGACCTCGAGCTGGTTGGCATAGGTGTCCAGGCCGTAGCTCGCCGCAGTGGCGCGGATCGCGTCGTGGTACTGCTCGATCAGCTCGAAGCTCCAGTCGCTGTGGCTGGGCAGGGGCTGGGCCGCGCGCTCGCGCCGGACCACATCGCGGGCGAAACGAACGCGCGCCTTCCCGCTCGCGCCCGGGCCGTCGAAGAGGTCCGGTGTCGGGTCGGGCGCCGCCTCGAAGCGTTTGTTCATGCCGCGCTCCCTTCCTTCTTGAACAACTCCCGGAACACGGGGTAAATCTGCGCAGCCTCGAGCACCTTGCGCATGGCGAAGTGCGGGTGCTGGGCGGCGATCTGTGCGTACTCTTCCCAGAGGTTCTGCTCCGGCTCGGCCACCTGCACGTAGGCGAAGTAGCGCACCAGCGGCAGCAGCTGCTCGGAGACGATCTGGCGGCAGCGGCCGCTGTCGTGGTGCCAGTTGTCGCCGTCGCTGGCCTGCGCGCCGTAGATGTTCCACTCGCTGGTGGGGAAGCGGTTGCGGATGATCTCTTCCATCAGCACCAGCGCACTCGACACCACGGTGCCGCCGGTCTCGGTGGAGTGGAAGAAGCCTTCTTCATCTACCTCCTGCGCCTGCGTGTGGTGACGGATGAAGACCAGCTCGATGCGCTCGTAGTGACGAGTGAGAAACAGGTAAAGCAGGATGAAGAAGCGCTTGGAGAGGTCCTTGCGTGACTCGTCCATCGATCCCGACACGTCCATGACGCAGAACATGACGGCCTTGGTGGTCGGCACCGGCACGCGGATACGGCTGCGGTAGCGCAGGTCGATCGGGTCGAGGTAGGGAATGCGCGCGACTTTCTGGCGCAGCAACTCGATCAGGGCCTCCGTGTCGCGGATCTCGCGCAGGCGCATTTCGCGGCCCGGGTCGAGATCGAGCCAATCGCTGTCGGCGCGCATGTGTTGCTTGAGGTGCAGCAAATGCGCCTCGAGCTGGCGCAACTCGCGCCTGGCGTCCGCGCCCAGCGCAATGCGACGGCCGATCGCGCCGCGCATCGAACGCACGACATGCAGATTGTTCTGCGTGCCGTCAGTGCTGTAACCGGCGCGCTGCGTCTTGAACTCCGGCGTGTCGGCCAGGGTGGTCTTGATCAGGTTGGGCAGCGCCAGATCGTCGAAGAAGACCTGCATGAACTCCTCGCGGCTCAGGTGGAAGACGAAGTCGTCCTCGCCCTCGCCCGAGTCGCTGGCCTGGCTGCCGCCGCGGCCGGTGCCGCCTTCGGGCCGCTTGATGCGGTCGCCGCGGACGTACTCGCGGTTGCCGGGGTGCACCATCTCGCGCGAACCGCCCTGCCCGTGGTGGAACACCGGCTCGGAGACGTCGCGTTTGGGCAGCGAGATGTCTTCGCCCTGCTCGATGTCACGGATGCCGCGTCCGCTCACCGCCCGGCGCACTGCCTCACGGATCTGGTCCTTGTGGCGGCGCAGGAAGCGCTCGCGGTTGCCGATGGACTTGTTCTTGCCCGCGAGCCGCCGGTCGATGATCTGCTGCAGCGCCATGGAATGCTCGGTCGCCCCGCTGGTTCAGGAGCTCTTGCGCACGCGCAGATACCACTCGCATAGCAGGCGGACCTGCTTGGGCGTGTAGCCCTTGTCGACCATGCGGTTGACGAAGTCCTCGTGCTTCTTGGCCTCGTCGGCGCTCGCCTTGGCGTTGAAGCTGATGACCGGCAGCAACTCCTCGGTGTTCGAGAACATCTTCTTCTCGATCACCGCGCGCAGCTTCTCGTAGCTGGTCCACAGCGGGTTCTTGCCGGCGTTGCCGGCGCGCGCGCGCAGCACGAAGTTGACGATCTCGTTGCGGAAGTCCTTGGGGTTGGAGATGCCCGCGGGCTTCTCGATCTTCTCGAGCTCGCCGTTCAGCGAGCCGCGGTCGAACACCTCGCCGGTGTCGGTGTCGCGGTACTCCTGGTCCTGGATCCAGTAGTCGGCGTAGGTCACGTAGCGGTCGAAGATGTTCTGGCCGTACTCGCTGTAGCTTTCCAGATAGGCAGTCTGGATCTCCTTGCCGATGAACTCGGCATAGCGCGTGGACAGGAACTCCTTGATGTAGCCCAGGTACTTCTGCTCGGTCTCGCTCGCGAACTGCTCGCGCTCGATCTGCTGCTCCAGCACGTACATCAGGTGCACCGGGTTGGCCGCGACCTCCATGCTGTCGAAGTTGAAGACCTTGGAAAGAATCTTGAAGGCGAAGCGGGTCGAGACACCGCTCATGCCTTCATCGACCCCCGCGTAGTCCCGGTATTCCTGGTAACTCTTGGCCTTGGGGTCGGTGTCCTTGAGGCTCTCGCCGTCGTAGACCAGCGCCTTGCTGAACAGCGACGAGTTCTCCGGCTCCTTCAAGCGCGTGAGCACCGAGAACTGGGCCATCATCTTGAGCGTTCCGGGCGCGCATTTCGCGGCGTTGAGCGAGGAGGTGCGGATCAGCTTCTCGTAGATCTTGACCTCTTCACTCACGCGCAGGCAGTACGGCACCTTGACGATGTAGATGCGGTCGAGGAAGGCCTCGTTGTTCTTGTTGTTGCGGAAGGCCTTCCACTCGCTCTCGTTGCTGTGCGCGAGCACGATGCCGTCGAAGGGAATCGCGCCGAAGCCTTCGGTGCCTTTGTAGTTGCCTTCCTGTGTGGCGGTGAGCAACGGGTGCAGCACCTTGATCGGCGCCTTGAACATCTCCACGAACTCCAGCAGGCCCTGGTTGGCCAGGCACAGGCCGCCCGAGTAGCTGTAGGCGTCGGGATCGTCCTGGGCGTAGCTCTCTAACTTGCGGATGTCGACCTTGCCGACCAGTGAGCTGATGTCCTGGTTGTTCTCGTCGCCCGGCTCGGTCTTGGAGATGCCGACCTGCTTCAAGATGCTCGGCCGGCGCTTGACCACCTTGAACTTGCGGATGTCGCCGCCGTACTCGTCGAGCCTTTTCACCGCCCAGGGCGAGAGGATGCGGTTGAGGTAGCGGCGCGGGATGCCGTATTCCTTTTCCAGGGTGGCGCCGTCCTCGACCGCGTCGAAGAGCCCCAACGGCGACTCGTTCACGGGAGACCCCTTGATCGCGTAGAACGGCACCTCCTGCATGAGCTGCTTGAGCCGCTCGGCGATCGAGCTCTTGCCGCCGCCCACGGGGCCGAGCAGGTAAAGAATCTGCTTGCGCTCTTCCAGGCCCTGGGCGGCGTGGCGGAAGTAGGAAACGACCTGCTCGATCGCGTCTTCCATGCCGTAAAACTCGGCGAACGCCGGGTAGCGCTTGATCACCTTGTTGGCGAAGAGGCGCGACATGCGCGGCTCGTTGCGCGTGTCCAGCAGCTCCGGCTCGCCGATCGCCTTGAGCATGCGTTCGGAAGCGGTCGCGTAGGCCGTCGAGTCGCGCTTGCATATATCGAGGTATTCCTCAAGCGTGAATTCCTCTTCGCGGCTGCGCTCGTAGCGCGCTGCAAAGCTCGTGATCACATCCATCGCTTCCTCCAATTCGGTATCGGGAGGCGGCGTCGCCACGGGCCGGCCGGAATTCGGCTCGCCGT
>NZ_JACDCU010000039.1 GCF_013817365.1 Methylibium sp.
GGCGTGACCGCCACGGCCTCGGCGCCAGCGGGCACCGCCACCGGCGGGCCTGTCACCGCCCAGCCAGGCCGGCGCATCTTCGCTCCGCTCGGCCAACGGCGCACGCTGACGCCGATTGCCGGGCGCACGTTCCTGCCCTTGGGCCAGCGGCGCACGCTCACCGCCCGCGCCGGCCGCTCCTTCTCGCCGCAGCGCGGCCGCACCCTCACACTGATAGGCTGACCCATGGCGAAGATCCTGATTCGCTCGGGCTACGACTTCGCCCGCAAGTTCCTCGCCAAGCTAGACGGCGTGGTCGAGGACTTGTCCGCGGCGACGATCGAGGCATCGCTCAAGAACGAGGCCAAGACTACGGAACTGATCACCGACACCGCGCAGGCCAACACCAGCCCGGCGGCGTGGGTGTCGGGCCAAGTCGTCATCCGCTTCCCCGCAGCATCCACGGCGGGACTGGCAGCGCAAAACGCCTGGATCGAGGTCGCCATCGTCGTCAGCGGCGAACGCTTCCCGGTCGATGACATACCCTGCGTGATCGAAACCGGGTTCGCGCTGTGACCACGACCAGCGAAATCCGCGCACGCCTGGCCGACGTTCTGGCCGGCTCTGGCGTTGCAGCCGCGGCCAGCATCGCCCCGGCAACGTGGGCGTCGGCAACCGTGCCGCACGTGTTCGACGGCGATCAGATGGCGACCGGCGGGCGCAACCGCGGGCGCCTGCCCTTCGTGGAATACTGGATCGCCTCGCAACCGTTCGCGCCCGAGGGCACTGAGGTTGGCATGGTCGACACCACCATCCGCCTGCGCGTGCATGTCGGCGGCGCCGACCGCGCTGCGGCTCTGGCGACTGCTGACGCTATCGCCATGGCGGCTTTCTCGGCCATCCGCGCCGATGACTACTTCGACCTGGGCGACAGCTCGGTCGACTCCACCGCCAGCCAGCCGCTCTGGCACTACCTCGACGCCACCGCGCGCGTGCAGCACAGCTACGATCCTGCCACGCACGAAGGGGACTGATCCATGGCTACGTACAACCGCTTCGGCGCCACCACCGCGCAACTGGTCGCCATGTTCCCCGGCACCGTGTCGGCGGACTTCGGCGGCGATGCTGCCATCCAAGCCGTGCAGGAGCGCATCGCGCGCGAGATCGCTGGCGCCCTGGTGCCGATCGCCTACCGCGTGCTTGCTGAGGACGTGACGCTGGAACTGGTCGAGGACTACGCCAGCGCCGGGCAGACCAGCGTTACCGTTGGCTTGGTGCCGGTCGTCACCGGGACCATCCGCCTGTGGCGCTTCTCGCGCGATGCCGAGCTGCGCACCAAGCCGCGCAAGGGCGTGAACGAGTTGACGGTGTCGGCAATCGTGCTGGCAACTGGCGTCGTGACGATCTCCGACACCATCAACCTGGGCGACAAGGTGTTCGCGTCGTACGAGATCGATGCCGAGGCGGCGGCGTTCTCGTGGCCGTCGGTGGCGGATGCGGTGCTGCACGGCTCGGCGGCGCTCCTTGGCTCGCGCATGTACACCAGCGCCGAACAGCAGGAGTGGGCGCTCGTCACCGACTACCGCGCCAAGTACGCCGGACGCATTGGCAGCGTTGGCGAGGACGGCGTCATGCGCATGGCGCGCGAAGGCCGCTGGCAGCCCGACGAGTTGCGCACCCTCAAGTGGTGGAACGAGATCGACACCGCCGACCATTCGATCGGCTCCATCGACCTGATGCGGGGCTGACCGTGGGCAAGCTCGACGACCTCCGCGCCCGCGAGGCGACGCTGGCCGACACGCTGGCCGAGCGTGCCCGTAGCCTCGGCATGGCGGCGTTGCAGCCGTCCACGCTGGTCGTCGCACGCCTGGCGGTCGAGCTCGTGCAGCGCGACGACGGACGCGGCACGGTCAGCGAACCCGCCGAGGACTTGCGCCGGCTGCGCACCGATACGCGCCTGATCCGCGCGCTGGAGGGCGACCTGCAACGCGCCGTCTCCACCGCGCTCGGCCTGATCATCGAATCCCTGCGCCAGGGCTACGAGGTCGACCTTCGCGGCCGGGCGGAAGCCACCGAGTCCGAAGCAACCGGCCTGTCGCTGCTGGTCATCATCACGCCGCAGGATCTTCACGACCTCGCCGCGTACCCGGTGCTGGGCCATGCGCCGCGCGAGATCGCCCGGCACCTGTCCGACCAACTGCGGTACGACGTCGAGGGCGCGCTGGCAGCACCGCTGACCGGCCGCATCGATGCCGCTTCCACGCCGGAAGCGGTGGGCGACGTGGCACGCAAGCACGGCGACCGGCTCGCGGCAGCGGTACGGGAGGCGTTCTACGCTGGCGCCCAGGCGGCGACCAAGGCCCTCACCGCTGCATTCGTCGGTGCCTGATGGGCGTCCGTGCGTTGATCGATGGGCTTGAACTGCGGCCGGACCAAAGCGCCGCGCTCGGGGAGGGCGCGTTCGACGGCGATCAGGTGTGGGTGGAGTTCCTGACGCAGGAGGACGCCCACGTACGCCCCGCTCATGCGGCGTTGCACGGCACCGTGTGGAGCGCGGACGATCCCAACGCACCCGCGCCGCCTTTGGACTACGGCTGCCGGTGCCAGCTTCGCTACGTTGCCAAGCCCAACACGCTGGCCGCGCACGTGTTTCCCGTGGCCGAGGTTGTGCCCGTGCCGCGAGCGGACGTGTTCGCCGCTTATCTCGACAAGCACGTGCCGCAGTGGCCCAAGGTCGCCGCCGCAGCAGCGCAGGCGCAGCCGGCCGAGCGTCTGAGCGTGGCGTACCTGACCCTGAAGCGCCTGTACCCCAATCTCGGCGCCGACACCCGCGACCTGGCGCGCATGGCGGTCGAGGCTGCGCCCAAGCCGGCGACGGTTGCCCCCGTGGCGGCGGGCGGCTCCGTGCCCGCAGCGGTGGCCGGCGCGGAGGCGGGCCGTGGATAAGACCACCGCGCGCGCCATCAAGCGCATGGACCGCATCGCCACACTCATCGAGGCGTTGCCCGAGATCGGGGCGCAGGAATACGCCAATGGCCGGCTACGGGCCAAGCCGATCGTTGATCGGCACTTCACCGCCGGCAACCAGCAGCGATACGGCTGGGCGCCGCTGTCGCCGGACTACGCCGAGCAGAAGCGTGGCCAGCGCAAGATGCTCCAGCGCGGCATGAAAGCCGCCGGCCGTCCGGTGTCGCGGCTCGACGAGGACGACCTTGGCGGATCGATCCTCCCCATGCTTGTCCGCACCGGCCGCATGCGCGCGGCGGTCAACAGCCGGACACATCGCATCATCCGCAGCGGCGACGTGGCGGTGATCGTGTTCGCCAACCTGCCCGAGTACGCCCTGGCGCACCACAAGGGTGGCGCGCATCTACCCAAGCGCAGCCCGGTCGCGCCGAACATCGAGGACCGTGCGGAAGTCGTGAAGGTCATGCAGCGCCAATTGGACGTGGCGATCGGTACCGGCGGCGATGTCCCGGTATCGGCGCGATCGATCCCCGGCCGGGCACGTGTCGGATGATGCGTCCCCGCAACTGAGGGTCAGTAGTCCCCCAACAGCCCGACGCCTACGGTCGGACCTGAGGGACCGCTCATGGCCGGCAAAGCCCACAAAATCAAGTCTGTCACGTTCTCAAGCACGGCAATTCTGGGCATCCAGAACGTCGACGAGAACGACACCGCCGAGGCGATGGACAAGCACCGCGCCGACACCAGCGCGTGTGTCGAAGCGGTGTTTCTGGACGGCGTCGGCGCGCAGATCGTGGTCACGACCACCGACCTGTCCGTACGCTCGACCTGGGCGCTGGGCGTGGTCGGCTCGCTGGTCGTGGTCAAGGAACAGCGCGCGAACGGAACCGGCGCGACGGCCGGGCAGGACAAGACCGCGACCTACGCCGCCGCGGTGCTGGTCGCCAAGGGCATCGGCGCCCCGTTCCAGGGCAAGGGTTCGCTCGTGCTGACCTTCGAGGCGACCGATCCCACCGGCGCGTCTGTCGTCACGCATAGCTGAGGGGCCAGCCCATGCTGGCGTACCGCATCCCCGATGTCGCGCCGGCACACGCTGCCGACCGCATGCGTGCTGGCGACCATCCCGGCCTTGTGCGCATTGCGCCCGCTGGGCCGTGGCAGTTCAGCGCGCACCCCGAAGGCGGATCGCTCGCGACGTGGCTTGGCTCGCGCGTGCCGCGCATCGACGATCTATGCGATGCGGTTTCCTGCTCTGACGGGCTGACGTACTACCGCCCAAGCCCGCTGCCGTCGCCAATGGATCTCGCCAAGACGCTGCACAGCAGCGACGAGATCGACGTCGACCTCGTCTCCGGTGTGCGCGTGTCGATCCTGCTGGCGCGCTCATCGCCGCGTCGTCTGCGCTTCACCGGCGACAGTTCGATCGGTGAGCCGCTGACCGAGTACGGCCGGCTCGCGCGCGTCGTCAGCGAGCGCCTGGCGGAAGCCGACGCCGATCATCCGATCACGACCGACGACGCCGACGTCCGCCGCCTGTTGCTTCTAGCCATCGCCCAGCGGTACCGCGTCACCGAGGAGCTACTGGACGATGTCGGCTGGATCAGCACCGCCGACGTGGACCCGATGATCTGCGCGATCATGGGATCCGACCCAAAAGCCTTCGCCGCCGCCACAGGTATCTAGCCATGGCGGCGGCGGGGATGATCTCGGATCCCGAGCTCGCGCCGGCAGAGGAGTCGATCGTGTGCGATTGGCTCTGGGCTACCAGGCGTGCGCCGTTCCTGCGGGTGGCTGAATGAGCGAGATCCGCGTACCAGTCACCGTTCCCGGCGCGCAGCGCGCGGCGCAGGAATTGCGCGGCGTCCAACAGGCGGCGCTGGGCGTCGGCAAGGCCGAGGAAGCCGCAGCGCGCGGCGCCGACCGGCTCACCATGGCGAACAAGCGCCTGGCCGACTCGTCCAGGCTCGCGGCGCGCGGCTTCCAGGCGGCGGGCCGCTTCGGCGGCATGGCCGGCGGCGTACTCGGCCGCATCGGCGGCGGACTCGGCTCGGCTGGGCTAGGCGCGATGGGTCCGCTCGCGGCTGGCGCTGCGGTTGCCGGCCTCGCGCTGATGAAGCTGGCGAGCATCAGCAACCACAACGTCGAGCGCGCGACCGCCCTGGCCAAAGCGATGTCGGACATGCGCAACACCGTGGACGCGGCGCGCAAGCAGGGCGGTGCAAACTCCCTGTCAGCGTCCAAGGAGAACGGCCAGGTCATTCGGCAACTCATCGCGGGTGGCATGTCGATCGAAGATGCCAAGGCGATCGCCACCGAGGACGCGCCGGAGGTGTTGTCGACGCTGAGCGGATACAGCGATCACGGCAAGGCGGGCGGTCGCGCGGATACTGCCCTCTACGCCGCCAAGGCGCTCAAGGCCCTGGGCATCACCGGGAGCCTGACCGAAGGGCTGGGCAAGCTTGGCGAGGATCGCGTCGCGAACGCCATGGGCAGCGACGGCGATCCCATCAACCGCTTGGTTGGCGAGATCCTTGGCGAGCAGCGCGGCGGCCTCCCGGTGTCCAGCGACGACGTCCGCACGATGCGTGCGCGTATTGGAAACTCCCCCGAGGCTGCCGCGCTCGACAAGATCGACTTCACCAAGGCTGGTGCGCGAGACGATCGCATGGCCGCCGCCATCGATGGCCGGGGGGCAGTCGCCGCGATGAATGACCGCGCTGACTGGAATAATCCGCTGATGGCGGCTGTCCTCGCGGGCCACAATCAGCAAGAGCAGGCGATCGCAGCCATGCGGGCGGCTGCTGAGGCTGAGATGTCGGTGATAGCGACGCTCAAGGACGTATTCATGCCCGGCGGCAGCTTCGAGACGCAACTTCGTCGCGCGATGAATGACCGCGCCAAGGTCGTGAATGGGACGACCAACTGATGACCACCGCGACGATCTATCTCGCCAGCGGCTCGCTCAACGTGCTCTACGCTGGGCAACTGCTCCCCGTGCAGCCGGTGGGCGACTACTACCAGCGCGTCGGCGGCACCGGCCACGGCTCGCAAGAGGTCGTGCGCGAGGGGCCAGACTCCGAGATCGTCATGCACTATCTGACGACCTCGCGCGCCGCAGCGCGGTCGGCGCAGGGCACGATGGCCGCGTGGCAAACCAAGTACGTGCGCGTGACTGAGCCTGACACCACGCTCTACGCGCGCGTGCTGGTCAAGGCCATCACCGCGAACGTCCTGCGCGGCTCGTACGCCTACGCCGGCACGCGCTACACCTACCGCGTCACCGCTCGCGCCGTCATGGCGGTGCAGGGATGACCGCCACGCAGGTCGTCGTGTGGGTGAACGCTTCGAGTTGGTCCAGCCCATCGTGGCAGATCGTTAATCGCCTCATCCCCGAGACGTCCGACCATAGCGACGGCAGCATGGGACGCGCCGTGTTCCGCATGCTGCGCTCGGAGCGCAACGACGGTGCCGGCGACATCGTCGACACGTTCTATCCGGCACGCGGCAGCTACATCGCCATCGCTCGCGCGGGTGGCTCATCGCCGTTCGATAGCCTGCTTTGGTGCGGGCAGATCGTCGGCATCCATCCGCAGCCGATCCAGCATGACGCCGACGAGATGGGCGATGTCGAGGCGGTCGAGCTTGGCAGCGTGCTCGCGCAGACGCCGGTCGCCAACCTGCGGCAAGGCACGTCGTCGCTGCTGACCGAACCACTCGCGACCAATCCGACCGCCAACCTCGCCGGGGCGAACGGCGAGATCATCGGCAACATGCGGGCTCCGGCGTCAGGCATCCCCTGGTTCGAGGCGTTCCCGGAGAACTGCGGCGCGGCAGGCGTCGCCGCGCGCTGGAACCAATTATCCCTCCTCCGGCACGTCCTGACCTACGCGCCGGCCGGCACGCTCGTGCCGCCGCTGTCGCTGTCGCCGGGGATGCCCGCGCTGCTGTCGCTGTACCTGGCGAATGCAGAGTTGGAGGTCGTCGAGTTGGACGGCCTGAGCATCAAGGATCTGATCGACCTGATGGTCGGCACCACGCGCGGCATGTCGTGGCATATCATCCCGACGTCGTCCGGCTGGACGATCTGGGCTGACAGCGCGAGCGATGTCGGCTTCGGGGACTTCCCGGCCGCCTATCCCCTCACGGCTACGCTCAACGGCAACGACGCCGACCTGGCGCTCGACACGTCGGGGATGGACGTTTACGACGCCGTCGAAGTCCTCGGCGCTCCGATCGTGTGCTGCGGCACCATGTCCCCGATCGACGGGTCACTCGGCGCGGGCTGGGTGTCGCTGACCGCGTACAAAGTCGGAGCGAGTGCCCAAGGCGGCTATGCCGTGCTGACGGTGGAGGGAAAGCTCGCGCGCAACCGAGCCGTGCGCCGCGCGCCCGTGCTTCAGGACGTGCTAACCCGCTTCCAGCTGATGCGCTACTCGCCGACCACGGACTTGCAGTGCAAGAGCGCGGCCGGCGTCCCCACCGTGGGCGCGACGCAGCCGCTGACGCCGCTGGTCGTGTGGAACGGCGCATCCACCAGCGTCAGCCCGACGCAGGGATCGGTCCTATACCTGCCAACGGCGAAGGTGCTGCGCAATCTGCCGTGGCCATCGGGCGTGTCCGCCGATGGCAGCGACGGCCGCACCGACATAGCCAAGGGGCAACCGTCCTACCTCCTGCCCGTCGTTCTGCGCTACACCACCACCGGCGACGCCTGGGTCGGCTGGTCGGACATGCTGCGCCCGCCCAGCGCAAAATGGCCGATACCGACCGTCAGCGTGGACGATCGCGGCGCGGCCATCCGCATCGAGTACGACCATCCCGAAGTGCTGGCCAAGGGCTTGTGGACGGGCGCTGCCGCCAGCGAGTTCAACCCGGACCTGACGACCAGTTACGGCGCGACGGACTGGCAGCGGCTGGTCGTAACGGTCGCCGTCGAGAGCGGCCAGCGGGTCAAGGCGCGTGTATTGCGTTCCGGCATCACCGAGGCTCAGGTCCGCAACGTCCTGCGCATCGAGCGGCCTGACCTCCATTGCTGGCTGATGCGCGCCAAAACGATAATCGGCCTCAAGGGCGACGGTACGCCGGACGAGATCAGCGCCGACACGTTCACGCGCGACGATCACGCCATCGCCCAGCAGATCGCGGATCAAGCGGCGGCGTTCGCCTTCCGCCCGCGCACGTCGGGCACCATCACCGTCACCGACCCGGCCAACCCGCCCGCGTGGGCAGCCATCGGCACGCTGATCGACGTCGCGCAGGAGCAGCGCGACGGTGTCGACACGGTCGCCACGACGCTCGGCTCGGTCGTGCGCGGCGTCCGCCAGGTGTGGAACCCGCGCGCCCCGCGCCTGATCGTGACCACCGACTACCAGACGGCGGCGGTCGGCAACGGGCAGGCGGTGTCCGTGTCGCTGGGCGGAACGGTGTCAGCATCGCTCCAGCGCACGCGCATGGAGCTGGGCGAGGTTCGCCGCGACGTGCAGCGCGCTCCGGTCTCGCCGGGTTCGCCCGCTCGGCCCATCCAGCAGGGGCGCTCCGAGACGATCACCAAGTCGGCCCACGGTTGGACGGTCGGAACCTGGGTGCGCAACAACGACGGCGGCGCCTGGGCCACGGCCGACCGTACCGGCGTCAGCGACTTCGAGAACCTTGCCCTGGTCATCGAAGTGATCGACGCCGACCGCGTCGTCGTGGCGCTGGACGGGATGCACAACGTCCCGGCCATGACCGGGCTAACGCCGTTCCGCGCGTACTACCTGAGCACGGCCGGCGCCTCGGTGTACCCGTCGCCCGATACGACCGTCAAGACCGCGCCCGTCGTCGAGCGCATGACGCACGTGGCGCTCTCTGACGATTGGATCTGGCTGCCGGGGCCGCGCGTCCGCAACAGCCACAACCACCACGTTGGCGACCTGGCCGACGTGGTGGTCGCGGCGACGCCGATCGATGGCCACGTCCTGACGTACGAGGCGGCGTCTGCGCTGTGGAAACCGACCGCGGCGGCTGGCGGGCTCGGCACCAGAGCGGCAATCAGCGTCATCGGCCGCTCTGCCAACAGCGCTGGCGCAGCCGCCGACATCGCCGCCAGCACCAGCGGTGACGTGCTCTATTTGGGCGCGTCCTCGCTCACGTGGGGGCCGCTCGGGACCGCGTCCTACCAGCCGGCCAGCGTCACCGCTGCGAAACTCGGCACGGACGTCGTGCTGGATACGCTGAACGACGTGACGATCGCCAGCGTCGCGAGCAAGAACTTCCTGCGCTACGACACGCCCAGCACGCAGTGGAAGAACTACGACCTCGGACCGATCGAGTACGCGACTGCGGTGTCGGGACTTCCGGTGCTGGTGTTTGACGGCGGCGGCGTCACTGGCTCTGCGCTGATCGCCGCGCTGGGCAAGAGCGGCAGCCGCCTGCTGCTCGACTTCGTTTCGGGCACTACCACGACCGCGCTCGACTTCGTCCTGAGCGGCGCCGCCGACCTGGCGACCGAGAAGGTGGCGCGCATCCGCACCGTCAGCGCATCGCAGGTATCGTTCTACGATCAAGGAACCTCGTCGATAACGGCCGGCGACGAGGTCTTGCGGTGGGGCTGCTCCTCGCTCGCGGCGAGTCGCTACTTCCGTTCCTTCGCCCCGCTGCAAGTCACCGACACCGTTTCGGGCACCAATTGGATCTCGTTGGAGGGCACCGCGTCGAGGACCTGGGAGTTGCTGGCGCGCGACGCCGGATCTTCGCCAGCGAGTTTCTTCAAGTTCTACGCCGACCACGCCAGCCTGGGGGACCGCATTCGCTGCCAGACGGCTCTCGATATGAATGGCTTCTCGTTGCAATTTTACGGCATCACGTCGAGCCTTTCGGAAAGCGCTGGCGTCGTGACGCTCGCCGGCGCTACCGGCGTCCGATTCGATGCGGACAAGATGGGCTTTTTTTACAGCGCCGGCACGTTGCGCGTCGCCGTCGCTGCACCGGCCGCGATCACCGCGATCGGCGGCGCGGACGCCACCTACAGCGCGAACGAGCAAACGTTGCTGAACGCGCTAACGACCGACGTGACCAATCTCCGGTCCACGCTCAACAACCTGCGCAACGCTCTCAACGGCTACAACCTCGTCTGAGCACCACCGGAGCCCTGATCTATGGCAACGCCGCCAGTACCAGACGCCGAGCTCAGGCGCCGGGTCAAGCTCTGGCGCACGTGCAGCGGCAACTTGCTGCGCGCCGCCAGGCAGGCCGGCGTCAACACTCAGGCGTTCACGGTGTCGATTGATCGCGCCGTGGCTAAGGGGTGGGTGAAGCAGAGCGAGCGCGACAGGGCGGCAACGCAGCATCGTGCCGTGAAGGGCAACAACGACAGCGAGGCGGCGCTGCGCAAGCAGATCGCCACGCTGACGGCGCAGGTGGAGCGCATGCGCAACGCGCGTCCGGTCGTGCCGGTGCGGATCAAGACCGCGCGCGTCGACGACTTCGTGCGCGTGGTCATCCCCGACAGCCACGGCACCTGCATCGACCCGCAGGCGATGGGCGCTTTCCTCGACGACCTCAAGGCGCTGGACCCGCACGAGATCGTCATGCTGGGCGACCACGTCGACTGCGGCGGGTTCCTCGCGCTGCACCACACGCTGGGCTACGTACCCGAAACTTCTTACACGTACGAGGATGATATCAGTTCTGCCAATGCATTTTTGGATGAGATCCAGCGCAACGCGCCGCATGCGCGCATCCATTACATCGAAGGAAATCACGAGGCCAGAGTCGAGAAATGGTGCATCGCGCAGACGCTGCGCAACGGGCGCGAGTCGGAGGGGATGCGCCTGCGCAACGCGCCGGAGTTCTTGCTGCGGCTGAAAGAGCGCGGGATCAGCTACTACCGTCGCGCCGAGCGGTACCACGACCTGCCGGTGCCGGGCACGATCAAGCTGGGCAAGACGTTCTTCGCCCATGAGCCGGGTCGCGGCGGTCGACCCGAGCAATACGCGCAGCGGTTCGGCGGCTGCCTGATCTACGGCCACGAGCACCGGGCGCGCGGCGCCGTTATCCGCACCGTCGCGGCTGGCGAGATCGGCGCCTGGTGCCCGGGGACGCTCGCCATCCAACAGCCGTTCTACTTCCACACGAATCTCACCGACCATAGCCACGGGCACCTCGTGCAGATCGTCGCCAAGAGCGGCGGCTTCTTGTCGATCAACGTGCCGATAATCAATGGCGTTTCGCACCTGCGACCGCTGCTCGACCGGGGAACATGACATGGCGACGCTCGGTGATCTGCTGCGCCAGGAGCGCGCCAAGTCCAAGCGCCTGGCGAAGCGCGCATCGCGCGTCGCATCGCTGGAGGCGCAGCTTGCCGAGCACCGCGAGCTCGCCCGCGTGGCGACCGAGTGCGCCAGCGCGCAGCACGCGGCGATGGGGCGGCAGGATCACGTCCACGCGGACGAGGTTGCCCGATTGGAGGCAAAGCTCGATCGGCTGCTGCTGGCGTTCGAGCAGGTGCTGGCACGCGCGCTGCCACAGGCGCCGGTGAAGTCGTGAAGTCGCTGCGCTGCCGCGAGGATGAAGCCGCCTGGCTGGCGTGGCAGGAGGGCGTCAAGCGCGGCGAGCAATGCCTGGCGCTCATGCGCCGCATCATCGAAGCGGTTGACGCGGTGCGGGCGCTGGACGCCTACCGGGATCGGAACGAGACGACGAGGGACGGGAATTAGGGCGGCGGATTGAAGGCCGGGGCCTTCACCGGCGATCCGCGCTTCTCGGCGGCATTCGCTATGCGCTCGTTGCTGCTGGCTATGTCGTACAGCGCCTTCATTCCGGCGAGCCCACAGTGGCAAAGGGACGCCCACATGGCGCAGCGAGCAAGGGCAAACGCCATGACGCCGCTGGGCGCATTCAGATTCTGGGCGAAGGTCAGAACCCACGCCAGCCACGCGAGCGGAATGGCAATGCGAACGAGGAGCGCCGGCACTCGATAGCCGGTCATCGAGTCGCTTCGGCTTTGTTCTCTCATGCGCTGATGACGTACACCACGCCCGATCCAAACGCTACCGCCACCATCGCACTACCCGCTACGTCTGGGCAGGTGCGGAGGGGGTTTGACAACGGCGCGTAGTTGAGCGTAGGGTGAGGGTTCTTGCCGCCAGCGTTCGACTGAAATGGTTACGACTTTGCCAGTTGCCCACCTATTGCCCACGCGCCTGAAAAGCGAAACCCCCGTAACCTCTTATGGCTACGGGGGTTTATCTGGTACTCCCAAGGGGAGTCGAACCCCTGTTCACGGACTGAGAATCCGATCCGCTACCCGATGGGATGCGACGCCACGCGCTAAGTGCCGACCGTTACTGATCTGTGCCCCGTGGAACACCGCCGGCATCCGCCAGAAAACGCCATCAACCTGCCCATCTGCCCACCTATTGCCCACCTGGAAAGTCGGCCATGAGCGACCGGGCGCGCTCGGTGTTCGTGCGCAGGTAGCGCATCACCATCGCGTCGGCCTTGTGGCCGGTGTAGAGGCGCACGTCGGGGATGCTCAACGGTGCGCGCCAGGGCCAGGCGCCGGACGCCATGCGCGAGAGGGCGAAGCGCTTGAGGTTGTAGACGCCAACCGGCAGCAGGTTGCGGCGGAACCACACGGCGAGCATTGCGGCGCTGCCGCCCTTGCTGACGCGCCAGCGATCGACGCCGTCCTTGCTGCGCGGTGGGCGGAACAAGGGGGCGTCATCGGCGCGGCCTTTGACCAGGGCGCCAAGCTGCGCGACGTGGCAGGGGAACAGCGGATGCGTGTGCGGCGTGCCATCGTGCTTGCGGTCGATGGTGATCTCGCGGCGCTTGAGGTCGACGTCGCCCACGGTCAGACGGCAGGCGGTGATCGGTCGCCAGCCGTAGGTGGAGAGGCAGGAGAAAATCGGAAGCTGGCTGCGGCGTCGAGCTCGGGCGAGCGCGGCCTTCACCTGGCGCTCGGTCAGCAGGCCGGCGGTGCTGCGTTTGCTGGGCGGCGGGCGCAAGGCGGTGAACACACGCGGATCGAGCGCGGTGCCGTGATGGTCGCGCGCCCAGCGCAGGATGGCGCGCAGGTAGGCGGCGGTCCTGGGCACCTTGCGGCGCAGCGCGGCGGCGCCGTCCAGTGTCACGTCGGCGGGCTTGGCAGCCTCGCCCCATCGCTTCGCCGCAGCGATAGCCAGATCGCGCGCAGCGTCGATGTACGCCTGAGCGCCGGGGCGGCGCATGCGCTCGTCGTTGTCGACCTGGGCGGCGTGCCACAGGGCGGCGAGCGCAGCGATCGTCAGGGGCGCGATGGGCGTCTGGCCGGGCCGATCGCGTCGGCGCTTCACCGGTGGGACACGCTGCTCGAACTCGCGCGCTGCGGCTGCCGCGTCGCCCTTCGATCCGTAGGCTGGCGGTGGGCTGATGCGGGCAACGCCGTCAGCGTCACGCCAGCGAACGACCCAACCATGCGAACGCTTCTCAATCCACGCCATGCGGCGGCACCGTGAACGCTGTGGAAAACCCTGCAACCCCCGTGAGCCGTGGCGAAAAGTTTCCAGTGAAGATCACCAGCCAACGAGTACGTTCGGACTATCTATGAAGCCCCCCAATAAGGGGCGCCGACAGCCTCCAACGTCGGTTGATCTGCCTGTCACCAAGACCCTGACAGGACCGCGCGCGGCGGAGTCCCGCGAATTAGGTGCGCTTCTTAGCCGCGCGGATCGCCTGATAGAGCTTTGGGGGCAACTCGATCCCACTCCGCTGAAGATCAAGCAGGAAGGGCACGGCGGCATCCGCGATGTCCTGTAGGTCGTCCAGCTTTCGTTCGAGTTTCCGCACATACGGCCCAGCAGCTTTGAGACGAGTCGCGTGGGCACTTTCGCCAGCGTCGATGAACTCCTCGGCCTCCTCACGGCTAAGATGAAGCACGTCGGACCAAACGCGGAGATCGCGTGGAGGCGGTGAACGCTTACCGCCCAATACGAGGGCGACCGTGGGCTGAGTCGACCCAGCCCGCTCCGCAAACACGGCCTGCTCCAGGCCCGAGCGGTCGAGGTACGCCGCAAAAAGTTTCGTAAAGTCCTTCGCCACGGCTACTAGCATAGCGAGTTTCCAAAAGGCGAATTAAGCTCTTGACGCATGCGCATTCCGGAATAAGAATGTGAGCATACCGCCAGCGATGGCGGCTTTTCTTAGCCCCGGGATATTCCTAAAATGCAATACGCGAAGACCCTTAGGCGCTGGCTTCAACAATCCGGCCTGACCCCCGCGGAAGCAGCGCCGGTGCTCGGTGTCGGCTTCCAGACGGTATACGCCTGGCTCGATGGCGCCCATGTGCCGCCAGCCACGCGCATCCCCGCTCTCGCCGCCGCTTTGGGCGTGCCCGAGGCCAAGCTCCGGCAGGTCATCAATCGCGACCGGGCTGCGCGTCATGCCCGGGATGATGCGAACGCCACGCCTGAAGCAATCGACGCGGTGCGTACGTGATCCGCTCCGAGCTCACCACGGGCGAGTATGCCCGCCTGACCGGCCAGGCCGCGTCGACCGTGCGCGCCAAGATCGCACGCGGCGACTTCCCGCCCGGTTGCATCACCCGCGTCGGCACATCGAAGCACTGCCGCCATGCGCGGTTCCTGGTGTCGAGGCTGATCGCCGCGGGCTACCTGCCTGAGTCGGCGGCGGTGTCGCCGTGATCCGCGCGCTCGCCATCTGCGCCATCGCGCTGACCGCCAGCGCCCTGGACTCCTGGTCGCTCGACCCGGCGCTCCACCGCACCGACCGCCAGGGGCACGCTGTCGCCGGCTTGGCTATCGGCGCGGTGTCGGTCGCTGCGCTCAACGTCCTGCCCGTCACGCGCGACTGGAAGCCGTGGCAGCGCGTCGTCGCCGCGACCGCGCTGTCGGCGCTGGTCGGCGTCGGCAAGGAACTGCTCGACGCGCGCGATCCCGCGAACCACTGCACCGAGGTTGGCGACGTCACGGCTACCGCGCTCGGCGGGGCGGTCGGCGCGATCAGCGTCGAACTGGTTTGGCGGTTCTAGTCATGACCGACCCCTACCGCGACACGGTCTACGTCGCCCGCTCAGCCGATGGCGGCACCGTCATCTTCGACCGCTGCGGCAACAAGCTGGCCGAGTACCCGCCGCTGGCGGACGAGCCGGCGGACGACGCACGGCCGGGCGACGAGTTCGCTTTCTTCTACGGCGTCGTGACGGCGCTGTCGCTGTCGCTCGTCGGCTTCGCGATGGTCTACCTCGCGTGGCACATCGGCGCCGCTCTCTACCGCTGATCAACAAAAAGCCCGCACGCGCTGAAACGCGTACGGGCCACCAACCAACAAGGACCAACCCATGTCCCGCATCGACGATAACGCCCACGACCATTTCCGCCAGGAGTCAGCGACGATCGTTGCCGACGCCATCTGCCGCCAAGCGGGCGAGTGGGAGGCCATCAGCAC
>NZ_JACDCU010000333.1 GCF_013817365.1 Methylibium sp.
GACTGACGTTGCCACGCTGCGTGGGAAGGCAATGTTCGATCTGCTCGAATTGGGCTTGCGTGATCTCCATGCATGAATTTTCTCGCATCATGCATGCTCGAATCAAGTAGTGTTAACACGCCCTAGTACAGACTGGCTGCTGTGCTTTCAGATGGCCGCCGAGTGACTGCTGTTGCCAGGACAGGTCATTGGTGGCACGTCGGAGCGGATCTCCCGCTTCGCGATGACCGAGTGAGTGAGCCAAGGCCGGCGTTCAGCGCCGACCGCGAGGCGCGGGCTGCGCGCGCTCGAGCCAGCGCGGGTCCGGCGAGCCGGTTCAGGCGCTCGCCGCATTCGCCGCGACGACGCCCAATCGATAGGCCGCACTCACCGCCTCGGCACGCGTCGCCACGCCGAGCTTGACGAAGATCGCTGCGAGGTGATGTTCGACGGTGCGCGCCGACCGGTGCAGGCAACGCAATCTCCTTGTTACGCAGCCCCGCCGCGAGCAGTTCGAGCACCGCCACTTCCTTGTCGGTCAGGCCAACGGGATGTTCGCGCGTCGAACGCCGCGCGCCTCGCGGCAGGCCGCGCACGCCCGCCTCGCGCAAGCGCTGACGGACGCGCTCAACCATCGGCCTCGCGCCCAGCGCCTCGAACATGGCGAGGGCTTCGCGTTTCGCCGGCTCGTCGCCTTGTGCCAACGCGCGTGCCGTCTCGAACGGGCAGCCAATCGAGCGCCACGCATCAGCCGCATCCTGCCAGCGGCCGGCGGCTTCGAGCGCGAACGGGTGCTCCGCGCAAAAGTCGGGGATCGGCGTCGCCTCGTGGCCGCCGAGCCGGCACCACAACACCAGTTGCGCGGCCAAGTTGATCCGTCGCGACGCAACTGCCAGCGGAAGGTGGCCTGCAGCGTCGCGTGCCGCGTCGCGATCACGTCCTTCCAGCCATGCGGCCTCAACCCGCGCGACATGAAAGCGGTCGGGCCCGGCACCCGTCGCCAGATCGCGCGCTTCGTCCAGCGCGCTCCAGACGCCGGGATCGCCGCGCCGCGCGCGCAGCCGGCCAAGAGCGACGAGCGCCGCGATTCGTGCGATCACCGTCGCTTTGGGCTCGGCGATCACCGTATGTGAGGCGGCCGCGGCCTCGTCCCAGCGCGACTGCTCCAGCAGTGCGCGGGCGAGCCACGCCGTCTGCCACAACCGCGTCGCGTGGAGGTCGCGTTCGGTGCAAAAGTCGATTCCCTTGCGCAGCCACGTCTCGGCCTCCGCGAGCCTCAACGCGTCGACGCAACCCGCCCCAAGGCTGGCGAAAATCTGGCTGGCGAGCCTATCTTCGTTGGCACCCAGCGCCAGTGCGAGTGCACGTTCGAGTGTCGCCATGCCCTCGTCGACCCGGGCCAAATCGACCTGCGAGCGGCCGATGGTCTTCAAGCACATCGCCATCTCGGCTTTGTCGCCCTCACGCTCGGCCTGGTCGAGCACCGTCGACGCAAGCGCAATCGCCTTGTCGGATTCGCGTTCGTACTGGCAAAGCGACGCGGCGCAGCTGCGCACCACGCGCGCCGCATGCGACCCGGGTTGGTCGACGACGAGCGAGCGAGCCTCGCGCAATGCCGCCGCTGCGTCGGGGTTGCGCGCGGCGTACAGGAATATGAGCGACTGCCGCGCTAGCGACACCGCTGCGTTGTCCGGCCGCCCGTGCTCGCACCACAGCCGCGCTGCTTCGCTTCGCACGGCTATCGATTCGTCGAGGCCTATGCTCATATGCACGTCTTCGGCTGACGCGTCGAGCAGCGCGGCGCGCTCGGCACTAGGCTCGCAATGTTCGAGTGCGCGGGCCCAGTGCGCGGCGGCCTGTCGGTGCGCGCCGTGTACCGCCGCTTCCCGCGCCGCAACCGGCGCCCAGTGTCGCAACGCGGCCATGTCGCCGGCAGCTTCCGCGTGCAGCACCAGCCGGGCGGCGATCCGCGTCGCGCCGCTCAGCAAAAGCGCCTGCAGCACGAGACGGTGCAAGCCGATCGCTCGCGTCGGCGCCATCGCCTGCAACACCGCCTGCCGCGCCAGCTCGTGGCGGAACGCAAATGCCGCCCCGTCGGTGCGCAGCACGCCGGTCGTCAGGCACTCGTCGATCGACCCGCTCTCGGCGGCCGTCAACTCGCGCAGCAACCAGGTCTCGGCGCGCGGCCCGGCCACCGCGACCGCGTCGAGCACGGCGCGGGCCGAGGGTGACAGGCGTCCGGCGCGCGCCAGCACCGCGTCCCGAACGGTGGTGGGAACGCCTTTGACATCGTTCGCCGTTGCCGCGAGCACCTCGGTCACGAAGAACGGATTGCCTGCGGTCTGCTCGTGCAAGGCCGTTGCATCGACGCCGGTTCCGGCCGAAAGCGACCGCACCGCTGCCAGGGAGAGCGGCTGTGGCGCCAGCCGCGGCGCTCCGGCAGTTGCCAGATCGCCGAGAACAGCGCGCAGCGGATGTGCCGGAACGACCTCGTCGTTGCGAAAGCTCGCGACGAGGAGCGAACGAGTGCGGGCGATACGCCGGCCTGCATAGCGCAGCAGGTCGAGCGTCGCCTCGTCGGCCCAATGGACATCTTCGAGAACGGCCAGTGCCGGTCGTTCGGCGAGCAAGTCGACGAACGCGACGAACAGGCGATGCCGCTCGCCGCTGCCGTCGTGCGGGATGGCCAGCTTGCCGCCCGAGTCGATGGCGATGTCGTCGAGCGCGCCGAGCGGCCGTGGCGTCGCCATGGCCTCGCAGGCACCCCAGTACACCGGCGTGTCTGCAGGCATCGACGCGGCGAAGGCTCGTAGCACGGTGGTCTTGCCGATGCCAGCTTCGCCTTCGACGAAGACCAACTGGCCCGGTCCTTCGCGCGCCTTCAACCATCGCGCATAAAGCTGCGCGAGCACGCCATCGCGCTTGAGAAGCGTCATGGTTCGGCCCCGGCCCCGGCCCCGGCAGCGGGCATCGGCAACCTCTGCCGCGCCCATCGTAGCAGCGCATGTTAGCTGAGCGGTTGGCGCTCAGGGGCTAGCGCGCGACGTCGTCTTGGGTCGCAGATGGTTCGCGACTGCATACGCGCCCACTCTGCGGCCGAGCTCGGTGGAATGCTCGTTGGTGCTGCGAAAGTGGATGCCAGCAAACGCTCGTGCGTCCTCCATCTCCTTCTCGATCTGCGCGAGGCTCGAGTAGCTGCGCATCATCCCAAGACCTGGCGGGAACACGTAGCTGAACTTCACCTCGTCGCTGCCGAAGAGCTCGCGCAACACCTGCGCGACGGCGCCCGTGGCGATGCAGTGGGCGGAGGGATAGTCCGGGTGGGGCGGAGTGATGAGCAGCGATTCCCAGTTCGGGTCGGGAGCAACGCTGCCGTAGCCAGCCCGGATCGCCGTGATCGGACGCCACGCATTCTCCAGGTACTTGATCCTGAAAGAGGCGATCAACGCGTCGGCGGCAGCCATGTGCGTCAGCGCAAAAAGACGGGCGTTCTCGTGCATCGAGAGCCTCCTCACCTGGGACATGGCGCGCGCGACAGCGTTTAACTGTGGGATCTCATTGCCAGACCAGAAGAGCGCCGCGGCAGTCTGATCGGCCGTGCGTTCGGTGCTGTGGCGACCGCCCAGGCGCTTGATCTCGTCCAGATCACGTGCGAACTCCCCGCTCGTCAGCGCGGGCCTCCCCTTCGCGGCGAACTGATCGACCGACTTGAGCATGAAGGGTGTGACGCCGCCCAGCTGCGGCAGCGCACCCGGCGCGAGTCCAGGCGGCGTTCGCTGCCACTCGCCGACCCCGGTGCCCGGCTTGTCCTCGGCCTTCGTGTCGAAGTTGTCCTTGGCGCGCCAGGCCAGCATGCGCTCGGCCACGGTCTTGCCGACCACGATGCCGTCCGCTTTCCAGCGCTCGTCGCTGATCTTCGCCAGCGACTGGGCGAGTGCGGTGTCCAGCGCGGCCTTCTGCGACGGCACGAGCGCGGCGAGAACAACGTGCGCGGCGGTCGCCACAGCGGCGTCTTTCGAGGCTCCTGCGGGAGCCTCGACCGGGAAGCGATACGTTTCGTAGTGCGGCTCGATCGAGTTGATCGCATCGTGTACCGCGCCGTGCATCGCCGCCATGACACCCGCATGGACGGGCGGCACAGCAATCGGCAGCGCGGCAGCGGTCGCGTTCCAATCCAGCACGGTGTCGGCGCGAGCCGAGCCGATGGCGCCCGACAGGCAGAGTGTTGCGACGACCGCCGCCGCGAATGCGCATTGACTTTTCAGAATGACAGATCTCATGTGACCTCCGTTGATGGGTAACGCCCGATCAGAGGAAGTACGGATCGAAGACCCGCACCTCGGTGATGCGGTCGACCGGCAGGGCGGTGGCCTGCGCAGCGACGCGGATCGCCTCAGGCGACGGAGAGTCGACGATGCAGAAGCTGCGGCAACGGTCCGGCGTCACGAACGAGTGAATCCAGGTCACGCCTTCGCGCGAATTGGCGCGGATCACTTCGTCGCAGTGATCCGCGGCGCGGCCGTCAGTGGCCGCCCCTGCGCGAGCGGAGGCGCAGAAGGTACGTTCGACGAGGTAGCGTGGCATGGTCGACTCCAGTTTGCGAGGCGATGCGCGAACACTAGGACGCGCT
>NZ_JACDCU010000334.1 GCF_013817365.1 Methylibium sp.
GCCCGGGCCGAAGCGCTGCAGCGCCGGCACCTGCGCAAACCGCACCGGCTCAAGCCCCCGCTGCGGCGTCCGCTCCCGCGCTGGCGAGCCGGCCGGTCGAACGCACGCTGCCGACCGCCGCACTGCCGGCTCACGAGCCGAGCACGCCGCAGGGCCGTCTGCCGCATGCCTCGCCGTCGGTGCGCCGTTTTGGGCGCGAGTTGGGTGTGCCGTTGGAGCAGGTCAAAGGCAGCGGCCCGAAGGAGCGCATCACGCAGGAGGACGTGCAGGCGTACGTGAAGGGCGTCATGGCCGGCGGCGGTGCCGCGGCCGCTGCTCCGGCCGCGAAGGCCACCGGAGGTGGCGGTGGAGGCCTGGATCTGCTGCCTTGGCCCAAGGTCGACTTTGCGAAGTTCGGCGAGATCGAGCGCAAGGACCTCTCACGCATCAAGAAGATCAGCGGCGCCAACCTGCACCGCAACTGGGTCGTGATCCCGCACGTCACCAACCACGACGATGCCGACATCACCGAGCTCGAAGCCTTCCGCGTGCAGCTCAACAAGGAGTACGAGAAGGCAGGCGTGAAGGTGACCATGCTGGCCTTCCTCATCAAGGCCTGCGTTGCGGCGCTGAAGAAGTTCCCCGAGTTCAACGCCAGCCTCGATGGCGAGCAACTGGTGCTCAAGAAGTACTTCCACATCGGCTTTGCAGCCGACACGCCCAATGGCCTGGTGGTGCCGGTGATCAAGGAGGCCGACAAGAAGGGCATCGTCGCCATCGCCAAGGAGATGAACGAGCTGGCCGCCAAGGCGCGCGACGGCAAGCTCGGGCCGGCGGAAATGAGCGGCGGGTGTTTCAGCATCTCGTCGCTGGGCGGCATCGGCGGCACTTACTTCACGCCGATCATCAATGCGCCCGAGGTGTCGATCCTGGGTGTGTGCAAGTCTCAGACCCGGCCGGTGTGGGACGGCAAGGCATTCGCCCCACGTCTGATCCTGCCGCTCAGCCTGAGTTGGGACCACCGCGTGATCGACGGCGCCTCGGCGGCGCGCTTCAACGCCTATCTGGGCGCGGTGCTGGCGGACTTCCGCCGCGTCATGCTGTAAGGACCGTTCATGGCCCTCATCGAAATCAAGGTTCCCGACATCGGCGACTTCAAGGACGTGGCGGTGATCGAAGTGCTCGTCGCACCCGGCGACAGCGTGACGGCCGAGCAGAGCCTCGTCACGGTCGAAAGCGACAAGGCGTCGATCGAGATTCCCGCGCCGCAAGCGGGCGTGGTGAAGGAGCTCAGGCTCAAGGTGGGCGACGTTGTCAACGAGGGCAGCGTGATCCTGATGATGGAGCCTTCCGGCGGCGCTGAGGCACCACCCGCGCCCGCGCCTCCTGCCAGCGCCGCAACCCAGGCCCAGGCTCAGGCGGCGAAGGCTCCGACGCTCGATGCTTCGAGCGGCACCGTGGCATTCGGCAACGGCGTCTCGGGCCAACAGCCGCCTGCCGGCGACGTGGCGACGCAGCAGCGCTCAGGAGCCGGGGCAAGCGGCAACGTTCCCGCGCCGCTCCCGACGGCGGCCACCTTCCGGGGCACCGTCGATCACGACTGCGACCTTCTCGTCCTCGGTGCCGGGCCGGGCGGCTACTCGGCCGCCTTCCGTGCGGCCGACCTCGGATTGAAGGTCGTGCTCGTCGAGCGCTATGCCAAGCTCGGCGGCGTGTGCCTGAACGTCGGCTGCATTCCGTCGAAGGCGCTGCTGCACGTGGCGGGCGTGATGGACGAGGTGCGGCACTTCGGCGATCTCGGCATCGGCTATCCCGAACCGGCCATCGACCTCGCCAAGCTGCGCACGCACAAGGACAAGGTCGTCGGCAAGCTCACCGGCGGCCTGGCGCAGATGGCCAAGATGCGCAAGGTGAGCGTGGTGCGCGGCATCGGCAGCTTCGTCGATGCGAACCACGTCAAGGTCGAAGAGACGTCGGGCGACGCCCAGGCGCCCACCGGCAAGGCACAGACCGTGCGCTTCAAGCAGGCCATCATCGCCGCCGGTTCGCAGGCGGTGCGGTTGCCCTTCCTGCCCGACGATCCGCGCATCGTCGATTCGACCGGCGCGCTCGATTTGCGTGCCGTTCCGAAACGCATGCTCATCGTCGGCGGCGGCATCATCGGCCTGGAGATGGGCACGGTGTATTCGGCGCTGGGCGCGCGGCTCGACGTCGTCGAGATGCTCGATGGCTTGATGCAGGGCGCCGACCGCGATCTGGTCAAGGTGTGGCAGAAGATGAACGCCAAACGCTTCGACCACATCATGCTCAAGACCAAGACGGTCGGTGCCGAGGCGACGAAGGACGGCATCAAGGTGCGCTTCGAAGGCGAGGGCGCCCCCAAGGAAGATCAACACTACGACCTGGTGCTGCAGGCCGTCGGCCGCACGCCCAACGGCAAGAAGATCGGTGCCGAAAACGCGGGCGTGCAGATCGGAGAGCGCGGCTTCATTCCGGTCGACATCCAGATGCGAACGAACGTGTCGCACATCTTCGCGATCGGCGACATCGTCGGCCAGCCCATGCTGGCGCACAAGGCGGTGCACGAGGGTCATGTGGCGGCCGAGGTTGCCGCCGGCGCGGTATTGGGCGACGCCAAGCTGCAGGCCAGCGCGTTCAACGCGCGCGTGATCCCGAGCGTGGCCTACACCGATCCGGAGATCGCCTGGGTCGGTCTCACCGAAGAGCAGGCTGCCGCGCAGGGCGTGAAGCTGACGAAGGGCCTGTTTCCCTGGACCGCTTCGGGCCGTGCCATCGCCAACGGCCGCGACGAAGGCTTCACCAAACTGCTGTTCGATGCCGCCACGCACCGCATCGTCGGCGGCGGCATCGTCGGCACGCATGCCGGCGACCTGATCAGCGAGGTGGCGCTGGCCATCGAGATGGGCTGCGACGCGGTGGACATCGGCAAGACCATCCATCCGCACCCGACGCTCGGTGAAAGCATTGGCCTGGCGGCCGAGGTGGCGCACGGTTCCTGCACCGATCTGCCGCCGCCGAGGCGCTGACGCAAGAGCGCGGTCCTTCGCATGCGAGTGCTCCACAAGGGCGCAATGCGAAGGTCGCGCCGGCATTTCCCCGGACGGCGTTTCCACTCTCCCATGACGGGAGGAATTCCCTAGTCAGGCGAGGGTCCCGGTCCCGATCATTCGCATCGCTGCTTCCGACAAGCGGAGGCACGTGATCGCATCGATTGACGAGGACCGAAATGAAAAGACGCAACGGGAGCCTGAGGAGGCATCCGGCCGTGGTGGCCCTGGCCTGCATGGCCTGTACGGCGATGGCTCAGCAGCAAGCCGCGCCGGTGACGGCCCTGCCATCGGTCACGGTGACCGGCACGCTGCCGAACCAACTGGAAGCGGTGCCGGGCTCGAGCGCGGTGGTGACGCATCAGGAACTCGAAGCCGAGAACCCGTATTCGATCCGCGAGGCGCTGCAGGGCGTGCCCGGCTTGCACGTGGTCGGCGAAGACGCCTTCGGGCTGAACCTCAACATCGGCATCCGCGGCCTCGATCCGCGCCGCACCAGCCGCACGCTGCTGCTCGAGGACGGCATGCCGATTCACCTGGCACCCTACGGCGACCCGACGGCGCACTACCACACCCCCCTCGAGCGGCTGCAGCGCATCGAGATCATCAAGGGTTCCGGGCAGATCGTGCACGGCCCACAGACGGTGGGCGGCGTCATCAACTTCGTCACCCGCCCGGTGCCGCGCTCCTTTGCCGGCGAGGTGGATCTTTCTGTCGGGACGCGTGACTTCAGCCGCGCCAGCGCCAGTGTGGGCAGCGGCGGAGAGCGCGGCGGCTGGCTGGTCGAAGCGGCGCAGCGCCAGGGCGACGGCAGCCGCGACCGCAGCAGCCACCGCATCCGCGACGTTTCGCTCAAGGGCGAGTTGGACTTCACCGAACGGCAGTCGCTGCGCGTCAAGCTCGGCTACTACGAAGAAGAATCGAACTTCGGCGAGGCCGGGCTCGATCAGGCTCGTTTCGAGGACAACCCTTTCGGCAACGCCTTCCGAAACGACGTGTTCGAGCTCGAGCGTACTGCCGTGCAGGTGGTGCACACGCTGAATTTTTCCGACACCTCACGGCTGTCCACCCAGGTCTACTACCAGAAGACCGATCGCGCCTCCTACCGGCAGCTCGACGCCATCGTCGAGGCCGACGTGGACGACGGCGAAGCGGAGAAAGAGCGGGAGGAACTGCGGGCCGACGAAGTCGGCAGCGACGGCACGGGCACAGTCGCCGGCTGCCCGGCGGGCATCGACTACAGCGTGCCGGGCGGCTTCGAGCAGTTCGCCTCGCTGTGCGGCAACCAGATGCGGCCGCGGCAGTACGAGTTCTACGGCATCGAGCCGCGTCTCGAGATGGAGCACAGCGCCTTCGGCCTGCGCAGCGAACTCGTCACCGGCGTGCGCCTGCACCGCGAGCGCATCAACCGCAAGCGCTACAACGGCGCATCGCCCACGGCGAGGGAGAACTCGCCCGGCACCGGCCTGCGCGACGAGTTCGACATCGAAACCGACGCCGTCGCCGCGTACGTGCAGAACACGGTCTACGCAGGCAACTGGTCGTTCAC
>NZ_JACDCU010000335.1 GCF_013817365.1 Methylibium sp.
TTCTGGCGCCGCACCGCGAGCTTCCTGCGCCACGCCTATGCCGCCAACGTCGTCATCATGGCCGCCGGCTTTGCGCTGACCGGCTACCAGCTCACCGGCCTCATCGTCGCTTGACGATGGCCAGACACGGATTTCTTCCCATGTACAACACCGACCTTCCCACCCGCGCCGAACTGCCCAGCTCGCGCCAGCTCGTCCGCTCGACCGTGCTCGCCGCCATCGCGGCCGCAGCCTTGCTGACCACCACCGTCCTGCCCGCCGAGTACGGCATCGACCCGACCGGCATCGGCAGCGTGCTCGGGCTCACCGAGATGGGGGAGATCAAGACGTCGCTCGCCGCGGAGGCAGCTGCCGCAGACGCCCGGCTTGCCGCCGCGCCTGCGGCCGATGCCGAGCCGATGCTGCCCCCGCCCGTAGCCGATGCCGTCGCGCCGGCCAGTCCGGCCCCGGCACCAGGCGGCGATCCGGCCAGCGTGGCTGCCGCTCGCGCACCGGCAGAGGTGGTGCCGGCCGAGCCCGCGACACCTGTCCCGGCGACACCGGCCGCGCAGACCCACGAGATGACCGTCACGCTGAAGCCCGGCCAGGCTGCCGAGATCAAGCTCGACATGCGCAAGGGCGCCGAGGTGGCCTTCGAGTGGACGACCCGCGGCGGTCCGGTCAACTACGACACCCACGGCGACACGCCGACCGCGCCGAAGGACTTCTATCACGGCTACGGCAAGGGCCTGCAGGTCACAGGCGACAAGGGCGTCCTGCAGGCGGCATTCGACGGCAAGCACGGCTGGTTCTGGCGCAACCGCAGCAAAGCAAACGTCAGCGTCACGCTGAACACCCGCGGCGAGTACACGGCGATCAAGCGCGTGCTCTGACACCTGAGGCAAGGCGGCCGGTCGGAACCATGATCGATGTCCTGTCCGATCGGACCTACCGGCACCTGTTCCTCGCCCAGGTCATCGCGCTGCTCGGCACCGGCCTGGCCACCGTTGCGCTGAGCCTGCTCGCCTTCGATCTGGCCGGAGCGAGTGCGGGCGCCGTGCTCGGCACCGCGCTGGCGATCAAGATGGTGGCTTACATCGGCGTTGCACCGATCGCGGCGGCCTTTGCTGAGCGTCTGCCGCGCCGGGCGCTGCTCGTCACGCTCGATCTGGCCCGCGCGGCGGTGGCCCTGCTGCTGCCCTTCGTGACGCAGATCTGGGAGATCTACGTGCTGATCTTCGTGCTGCAGTCGGCCTCGGCAGCGTTCACGCCGACGTTCCAGGCGACCCTGCCCGACGTGCTGCCCGACGAGGGTGACTACACCAAGGCGCTGTCGCTCTCGCGGCTGGCCTACGACATGGAAAGCCTCGCCAGTCCCGCCCTGGCCGCCGTGCTGCTCACCGTGGTGAGCTATCCGCAGCTCTTCGGCGGCACGGTGATCGGCTTCGTTGCGTCGGCCGTGCTGGTGGTCTCCGTCGTGCTGCCCAGGGCGGTGGCACCTCCCAAGCGCAGCATTTACGAGCGCACCACGCGCGGCCTGCGGATCTACCTGGCCACGCCGCGCTTGCAGGGCCTTCTGGCGCTCAACCTGGCGATCGCCGCCGGCAGTGCGATGGTGATCGTCAACACCGTCGTGCTGGTGCAGTCCGGCTTCGGCCTGACGCAAGAAGCCACAGCGGCAGCACTGGCCGCCTTCGGCGCCGGCTCGATGCTGGTGGCGCTGGCGCTGCCCAGGCTGCTCGACCGCCTGCCCGAGCGGCGGGTGATGCTCACCGGCGCCGGGCTGATCGCCGCCGGTCTCCTGCTCGGCAGCGTGGTCGTGCGCAGCTATGCCGCGCTGCTGCCCTTGTGGTTCGTGCTCGGCCTGGGCTATTCGCTGGCACAGACGCCTTCCGGACGGCTGCTGCGCCGCTCTTCGCAGCCGGTAGATCGCCCCGCGCTGTTTGCGGCGCAGTTCGCGCTGTCGCACGCCTGCTGGCTCCTCACCTATCCGCTGGCCGGCTGGCTCGGCGCCGTGGCCGGGCTCACGACGAGTTTCATCGTGCTGGCCGCGCTGGCCGGCGCGGCGGTGGCACTGGCGATGCGGCTGTGGCCAAAAGACGATCCGCAGTCACTCGAGCACCGCCACGACGACTTGGAGCCCACGCATTCGCACATGGCGGGCGCCGCCAAGCCATGGCATTCGCACGCCTTCGTCATCGACGACGATCATCCGCGTTGGCCGTCTTGATCACGGCCATTGACGCCCGCCCAGCTCGATGGCCGCCAGAGCCAGGGGGCGTCGGACCGATACGCAGCGGGGGCCAGTGCGGTTCGGCCGATGCTCGGTATGTGCTACTTCGCGGCCTCCACTTCCGTCACCACGAAGGCGGTGCCCGCCTTCTCGGCCTTGAAGCGCACCTTGTCGCCGGCCTTCACCTTGTCGAGCAGGGCGGGATCCTTGACCTGGAACACCATGGTCATGGCCGGCATGTCGAGGTTCTTGAGCTCGCCGTGCTTGATGGTCAGCTTGCTGTTGCCCTTGTCGACCTTGCGGATCTCGCCGTCGGTCATGTCGGCGGCGGTCGCCGCGGGCGCCGTCGCTTGGGCGACCACGTGATCGCCGGCGGCGAAGGCCGGCAAGGAGAAGCTTGCGGCGACGAGGGTCGCGATGAAGAGCTTGTTCATGAGAGGTTCCTTCGAAGGGTCATTGGTGAATCGGTCGGGCGCTCGGGGGGCGATCCGTGCGTCCTCAGTGCTTGTGTGCTGCCTGCTTTTGCACAGGCGGCTGGCTTGCGGCACTGCTCGTGCCGGCGACCAGGATGCTGCCCACCATGCCGGCCTGGTAGTGGCCGGCGATCAGACAGGCGAAGTCGAAGTCGCCCGGCCGGTTGAAGGTCCAGACGATTTCGCCCGTCTTGCCCGGTGCCACGTGCGCCATGTAGGGCTCGTCGTGTTCCATGCCCGGGTGCTTCATCATCATCTCGGCGTGGGCGTCGTTCTCCTTCTTCGTGCCGATGACGAATTCGTGCATCACCGCGCCGGCGTTCTTCACGACGAAGCGAATGGTTTCGCCCTGCTTGACTTCGAGCTTTTCGGGCGTGAAGCGCATCGTGTCGAGCATCCGGACCTCGACGGTCCGCTTGGCGTCCTTGGCCTCGCCGGCGATGCCCCAGTCCTTCTGCTCCTTGACGACCGGACCGGCCTTCTTGCCGTGGGCGTCTTCGCTGTGAGCGAAGGCCGGTGTTGCGACGGCGGCGGCAACGGCCGTGATCAGTACCGCAAGGGTGTGTTTGGAAAAGCGCATGAGAGTCCTTTCGATAGAAGTTGAACTGGATCAATGACCGGCATGCCCGGTCGGCTTGCGAACCTTGACTTCGGTGTCTTGCACCGGCTTTTGCCGCAGGGGCATCGACGAGCCGCCCTCGGCCTTGAAGCGTGCCGGCTCGGCCAGCGCACCGGTCCATTCGTAGGCCACTTCGCCGGGCGGGTGCTCGTACCAACCGGGGTTCGAGTAGTCGCCCGGCTTCTGGTCGCGGCGCACCTTCACCATGCTGAACATGCCGCCCATCTCGACCGAGCCGAACGGCCCCTCGCCGGTCATCATGGGCACGGTGTTGTCGGGCAAAGGCATGGTCATCTCGGCCATGTCGGCCATGCCGCGCTCGGCCATGACCATGTAGTCGGGAATCAACTGCGTGATCTGACGCGCCACGCCCTGGTGTTCCACGCCGATCATGGTCGGCACGTCGTGGCCCATCGCGTTCATGGTGTGGTGGCTCTTGTGGCAGTGGAAGGCCCAGTCGCCCGGCTCGTCGGCGAGGAACTCGATCTGGCGCATCTGGCCCACCGCCACGTCGGCGGTCACCTCGTACTGGCGCGTGCTCTTGGGCGTGGGCCCGCCGTCAGTGCCGGTGACCAGGAACTCGTGCCCGTGCAGGTGCATCGGGTGGTTGGTCATCGTCAGGTTGCCGATGCGGATGCGCACCTTGTCGTTCAGCCGCACGTTGAGCGAATCGATGCCGGGGAAGATGCGGCTGTTCCAGCTCCACAGGTTGAAGTCGAGCATGGTCATGATCTTGGGCGTGGCGGCGCCCGGATCGATGTCGTAGGCGTTGAGCAGGAACACGAAGTCGCGGTCGACCTCCGCGATGAGCGGGTGCTTGCCCTTGGGGTGCGTGACCCAGAAACCCATCATCCCCATCGCCATCTGCACCATCTCGTCGGCATGCGGGTGGTACATGAAGGTGCCGGGCCGCTTGGCGACGAACTCGTAGACGAAGGTCTTGCCGGCGGGAATGGCGGGCTGCGTCAGGCCCGTCACGCCGTCCATGCCGTTGGGCAGGCGCTGGCCGTGCCAGTGCATGCTGGTGTGCTCGGGCAACTTGTTGGTCACGAAGAGGCGCACCCGGTCGCCCTCGACCACCTCGATGGTCGGCCCGGGCGACTGGCCGTTGTAGCCCCACAGGTGGGCCTTGAAGCCGGGCGCCATCTCGCGCACCACCGGCTCGGCCACCAGGTGGAATTCCTTGACGCCCTGGTTCATGCGCCAGGGCAAGGTCCAGCCGTTGAGGGTGACCACCGGGTTGTAGGGGCGGCCCGTGTTGGGCACGAGTGGCGGCATGGTGTCC
>NZ_JACDCU010000040.1 GCF_013817365.1 Methylibium sp.
CATGAACCGAAAGAACGACCCGTGAATGGATTCACCTCCGACTGGCTGGCGCTGCGCGAACCCTTCGACCGTGCCGCCCGCGCGGCTGCGGCCGCGACTCTCGATCTGCCGTCCTTGATTGCCGGCCGCAGCGCCGAGGACGGCAGTCTGTCGGTGATCGATCTCGCCTGCGGCACCGGCGCCAATCTGCGCGAACTCGCGCCACGGCTCGGCGGGACGCAGCGCTGGCGACTGATCGACCACGATCCGGTGCTGCTGAACGCTGTGGCGCCAGCGCTGGCCGGCTGGGCCTCGGCCCGGGGTCACCGCTTCGAACAACACGGCGACTTGCTGCATGTCGAGGGCCGCGGCGAGAACGGCCTCGCATTCGCAGCCGCCGTGCAGACCGGGCGCCTCGATCTTGCCCGCGACCTGAATACGCTGCCTTTCGCCCGAACGCAACTGGTCACCGCCTCGGCACTGCTCGACCTCGTGTCGGCCGACTGGCTGCGCGCCTTGCTCGATCAGGCCCTCGCCGCGCGCTGCGCACTGTTGTTCGCGCTGAACGTCGATGGCCGCACCGCCTGGGACCCGGCCGATGACCACGACGAACTCGTTCACGCTGCGTTCGCCGCTCATCAGCGGCGCGACAAGGGCTTCCTCGGTCCCGCGCTCGGCGGGCAGGCCGTGGAGCAGGCGGCGCTGTGGCTAGGGGCGGCCGGTTACCGCGTTCGTCAGGCGGACAGCGACTGGATCATCGATGCCTCGCAGCCTGGGCCATCGCACCCCGCGGCTGCCGCGCTGCAGCGGGCAATGATCGAAGGCATGGCGACGGCCGCCTCGGAGCAGGCCCCCGACAACGAAGCCGCGATCCGCGCATGGCGGCAACGCCGCCTGGCGCTGCTGGAGCGCAGCTGCCTGCGCGTCGGCCACACCGACCTCATCGCGATGCCGTGACCGGCGGCGCTGGAGCGCGCAGGTCGATGTCCCAGAGCACGTCGTCGCCGAGGCGCAGCGCCCGGGCTTGCGGGCGCAGGCACTCGTCCATCGTGTCGGCGGCGGCCACCTGCAGGCCGCGCCGCCCGGCGCCGATCAGCACCGGCGCAATCGTCAGGTGCAGGCGGTCGAGGCAGCCCTGCGCCAGGAAGCGCGACACGGTGATCCCGCCGCCTTCGACGAACAGCAGCGACAGGCCACGCGCCTGAAGCGCTGCCACCACCGCGCGGGCCTCGATCGCGCCGTCGGCGTCGAGCAGCCCCGGCACGCCGAGCACTTCTTCGCTTCCCGCCGGCGCAGCGCTGTCCGCGGCGTCGTCGAGCCGGCACAGCCGCAAGGTCGGCGCCTCGCCGTCGCTGAACACCCGCGCACCGCCGTCCAGGCCCTGGCGTGGATCGAGCACCACGCGCACCGGGTGCGCGCCTTCGACATGGCGCGTCGTCAGTCGGGGATCGTCGGCGGCGACGGTGCCCGCACCGACGATCACCGCGTCGCACAGCGCCCGCAGGCGGTGCAGGTGCACGAGGCTTTGCGGACCGGTCACGAAGGACGAATGGCCGCGGTGCGTGGCGACGAATCCGTCCAGGCTCTGACCGAGCTGTGCAATCACCCAGGGAGCCGCTCCGGGCGGTCGGTCGAGCAGTGGTTTGTAAAGCGCGAAGAACCCGAGTGTGCAAGCGTCGTGTTCGCCGCACAGCGACCAGCCGTCTTGTGCGTTCCAGGCCAGCGGGGCATTCGGCGCGGTGCTGTCCGTCAGCGGGGCGGCTTGCGCAAACGCGTCGGCCGCGTACGGCGACAGCGAGTAGCGGCCCGGTGCTGTCGGCCAGGAGTTTCCCCGGCGGCATTGGACGATGGCCAAGCACAGCGGCCACACGGCCGCTTCGTCACACGGATGGATACAGCTCAGGTCCAAGGCGGCGGTGCAGCTTCACGGGCCGGTCGAGCCGGCGGGGCGCCTGCAGGCAGGCTTTCGGGAGGACGGCCGGCTTGCCCGCGGGCCGCGCCGGTGATGGATATCCTAGCCCGGCATTCACGACCGGTCTCTGCAGCCTGTCGGCCTGCGGCGCCCGGCGCGCCGTTATCCTTGCGCCGTGCCGCACGCGCTCATGCCATGAATTACGCGTCGACATACGCCGCCTTTCGGACCCGCTCACGATGAACAACCCGATCCTGCAACCACCGACGCTGCTGCCCCAGGACAGCAGCGACGACCTCGTCGCGATCCGCTTCGACCGTGCCCGCACCGAGTTGCGCCACGGCCGCGCCATCGTCGTGATGACGGCCGATCCGCAGGCGCCCGTGTTGCTGGTTGCCGCCATCGAGACGCTGAGCATGGCGCGGCTGCGCTGGCTCAACCTGTCCGGCGCCGAACCTCGTTTGCTGCTGAGCGCCGAGCGCCTGCATGCGCTGGGCTGGCGCGACGCCTCGACCGCGCGCTCGCTGCACGTGGCCGGGCCGGTCACCGTCGAGCTGCTGCAGACGCTGGCGGCCGTCAGCGCCGGGCCGGCCGACCCCGGCAAGCTGGCCGATCCGCAAATCGCCAGTCCCTCGATGGAAGCGGCGTTGGGCTTGGCCAAGCGTGCCCGCCTGACGCCGGCGCTGTGGGTCGCCGAACTGCCGGCCGCGCGCCTGGCCGCGCTGGAAGCGGCGCAGGTGTTGCCGATTGCCGCGACCGACGTCGCGCACATGCGCCGCGACGGTCAGCCGCAACTGCTGCGCGTGAGCGATGCGCATGTGCCGATCGCGGCGCACGAGGACTGCACGCTGGTGCTGTTTCGCGAGCTCGACGGCGACGCCGAGCACGTGGCCGTCATCGTCGGCCAGCCCGACCTGAGTCAGCCGGTGCGCGTGCGCCTGCATTCCTCCTGCCTGACCGGCGACCTGCTCGGCAGCCTTCGCTGCGACTGCGGCGATCAGCTGCGTCGCGCGATCGACGTCCTGGCGGAAGCCGGCGGCGTGCTGCTCTACCTGGCGCAGGAGGGCCGCGGCACCGGCCTGGCCAACAAGCTGCGCGCCTATCGCCTGCAGGACGGCGGGCTGGACACCATCGACGCCGACCGCCACCTCGGCTTCAGCGCCGATGAACGCGATTTCCAGGCCGCGGTGGCGATGCTCGAAGCCCTGGGCATCGCGCGCATCCGCTTGCTCACCAACAACCCGGCAAAGATCGCCTCGATGCGGCGCGGCGGCATCGATGTGGTCGATCGGCTGCCGCTGATCGCGCCGATCAATCCGCACAATTCGCGCTACATCCGCACCAAGCACGACCGGGCGGGGCATCTGGAAACCGAGGACGAGCAGGACTGAGCGCGAAGGCCTCTAAGGGGCGGCTGAGTACGTCGGCAAAGTTCTCGAGGCCAAGGGTTTTTGCCTCGAAACGAGTCGCCTTCAAAAGGGCAGGGTTACGCCTTCGCCAGTTCGAACGTCGCCACTTCCTCCAGCAGCGCCACCAATCGCCCGGCTGCATGCTCGACCAGCGCGGCCCCTTTTTCCGGGCTCGCCGCGGTCGCGTTGCCGCACACACCGGCCGGGTTCAAGTCCTGGGTCATCCAGCCGATACCCACCGGCTTTTCCGCGCCCAGCATCCCTGCGCGCTCGGCCAGCCGGCGGCCCAGCGAGTCGAAGTCGGCCAGTGCTTCGCGCCGTACCAGCTCGGGCCGCAGGTACAGCATCAGCGAGGTTTCCACAGCGCCGCCATGGATGCCGTGGGCGAGTTCGTCGGCGTCGAACAGATCGGGCGGCATGCCCAGGCCGAAGCTGTGAGCCCTCACCGTCAGCATCCCGCACTCCACCCGCAGACGCAGCGCCGCCTGGTCGACATGGGCCTTCTGACCGCCGTGGCTGTTGAAGAAGACGAGCTTTCGCACGCCCGCTCGCGCCACACTTCGCCCGACCGCGAGCCAAAGGCCGAGCAGGTCCTCCATGTCGGCACTGAGGGTGCCTGGGAAGGCGGTGTGCTCCAGGCTGTCGCCGATCGTCAGTGCAGGCAGCACTAGAACGCTGGCCTCCTTCGGCAACCGGGCCAGCGCGGCCTGCAGGATGCCTTCGTTGATGGACGCGTCGGTGCACAGAGGCAGGTGCGGGCCGTGCTGTTCGGTGGCCGAGACCGGCAGCACGGCAATCGTGCGTTGCGGATCGATGCGGGCGAAATCCGTGGTGGCGAGCTCGTGCCAATAGCCGCTCGGCAGCGGCGCTGACGGTGGCAGCGGATCACGGGTCGGTGTCATGCGGTGCGGGGCAACAAGAGCAGCGCTTCAGCGCGGCCCGGCTTGCGACGTGTAGTAGGGGTCGTCGCCAGCGTCGGGCGCATCGCGCGCTTCAATCGAGGCGGTCCAGCCCATTGCCACGCCGGCGAGCAGCGCGGCGGCGAGTGCCACGACCAGCGGCTCGACCACGACACGCCGCCCCATCAAGGGCAGGCGGCGCACGATCGGCCCTGCAATGAACACGGCTGCCAGCGCGGTCAGTGCCGTCGGTGGCGCCGGCGTCAGCAGTGCCGCCATGTGCGCCAGCGACAGCCACCCGATGCCGGCGGTGACCCAGGCGGCCGGGCCGAAGGCGATGCGTGCTTTCGGCCAGAGCCACAGCGCCACGCCGCCCAGCGCGGCAGCCAGCAGCACCGACAACTGGAACAGCAGCAGCGAGCCGGACATCATGGCCACGGCCGCCAGACCGAGACTGGCGATCAGCGACATCGACGCCGCGCTGGCGCGCTCGGTGGCGCTGTCGTGCAGGGCGGCCAGCACGGCTGCACCGATCAAGGCGCTCGCCGCGCCGCTGATCACGTCTTTTGAACCCAGCCACCATGACAGCCCCAGCCACAGCAGGCTGGCGAGCGCCCACTGCAGCCAGCGCGCCGGGCGGGTCGCCTCGAGCAGCAAACCCGTCAGCCAGGCTGCGGCGAACACCCAGGGGAGCTTCTCCACGGCGGTCGCGGGCAGCGCCATGCGCCAGCCCAGCAGCAGCAGCGAACACACCAGTACGGCCAAGCCGAGCGCCGCCGCGGCCCAGCGCGGGCCGTGGCGCACACCGATCAGCCGGCGCAACAGGCCTGCAGTACAGAACGCCACCAGCAGCGGCAGGGCGGCGCTTTGAATCAGCGGATGGTTCAGATCCATCGCAGTGCGGCTCGGGCGCCGCGCGCGCCGAGCGTCGGGCCGCCCAATCGAACCGGCTGGGCCGGCCGAGCGCGGTCCCCCCTCTTCGGGTGCGACGCTTGCAAGAAATGCGAGGCAGAAAGCACCGCCGCATTTTGCGATACGGCGCGGTCTGTCACCTGTGGTCATGGACAGCTGACAAACAGGCATCTTGTAAGGATTGGCGACAAGGCTGCCTCACTGGCACGCGGATCGCTACCGAAACTGTCCAGGACGCCAGGTCGGAACGCCGATACGCCAATAGGGAACTTCGACCCGCTATCCCGACCAAACCAGTCAGCTTCACCTATAATCGAGTTAATTAGTCGGGATTAAGTTTTCCTGTTCCGAGCCCGCCTCGACTTAGGTGGGGCGCTGCCCCCGGTTTCCGGTTCGCAAGCCCGTGCCACAAGGAGTTTCATCATGCGTCTCACCACCAAAGGCCGTTTCGCTGTCACTGCCATGATCGATCTGGCGCTGCGCGAGCACAGTGGACCGGTCGCGCTGGCCGCGATCAGTTCGCGTCAACAAATTTCGCTTTCCTACCTGGAGCAGTTGTTCGGCAAGCTGCGCCGCCATGAACTGGTCGAATCGACCCGGGGCCCGGGCGGTGGCTACTCCCTGGGCCGCAAAGCCGACGAGATCACGGTGGCTGACATCATTGTCGCGGTCGATGAGCCGATCGACGCCACCGGTTGCGGCGGCAAGGAAAACTGCATGGGCGAGGATACCGGCCGCTGCATGACGCACGATCTGTGGGCGAGCTTGAACACCAAGATGATCGAGTACCTCGACTCCATCTCGCTGCGGCGCTTGGTCGAAGACCAGTTGGCAAGGGGCGTCTCCATCGAGGAGGCGCCGGTCAAGCGCGCCATTTCGTCCCAGCCGGTGGTCAAGCCGATCAAGATCACCGCACCGAATTCGGTGTTCGCACTCGGCAACGCGTTTTCAAAGTAAGTCGATCTGTCGGATCCGTACATAACTTCTTCAATTCTCGCCAGCCACGCCCGCTTTGGACAAGCCCGCCATGGACATGACTCCCCATTTCCCGATCTACATGGATTACGGCGCCACCACGCCAGTCGATCCCCGCGTTGTCGAGGCCATGATCCCCTGGCTGCGTGAGCACTTCGGCAATCCAGCCTCGCGCAGCCACGCCTGGGGCTGGGAAGCCGAAGAGGCAGTCGAGACCGCGCGCGGCGAGGTGGCCGCACTCATTGGCGCCGACCCGCGGGAGATCGTCTGGACCTCGGGGGCGACCGAATCGAACAACCTGGCGATCAAGGGCGCTGCCAACTTCTACAAGACGCGCGGCAAACACCTGATCACCGTCAAGACCGAGCACAAGGCTGTGCTGGACACGATGCGCGAGTTGGAGCGTCAGGGGTTCGAGGTCACCTACCTCGAGGTGAAGGAAGACGGCCTGCTTGACCTGGACAAACTCAAGGGGGCCATGCGGCCGGACACCATCCTGGTGTCGGTCATGTTCGTCAACAACGAGATCGGCGTGGTGCAGGACATCCCCGCCATCGGCGCACTGTGCCGTGAACGCGGCATCGTTTTTCACGTCGATGCGGCGCAGGCCACCGGCAAGGTCGCAATAGACATGGCGAAGCTGCCGGTCGACCTGATGAGCTTGGCCTCGCACAAGACCTACGGCCCCAAGGGCATCGGCGCGCTTTACGTGCGGCGCAAGCCGCGCGTGCGGCTGGAGGCGCAGCTGCACGGCGGCGGCCACGAGCGCGGCATGCGCTCGGGCACGCTGCCCACCCACCAGATCGTCGGCATGGGCCTGGCCTTTCGCATCGCTCGCGAGGAGATGGCTGCGGAGAACGAGCGCATCCGCGGCCTGCAGCAGCGGCTGCTGGCGGGCCTTTCCGACATCGAGCAGACGTTCCTGAATGGCCATGCCGACAGGCGCGTGCCGCACAACATCAACATGAGCTTCAATTTCGTCGAGGGCGAGTCGCTGATCATGGGCATCAAGGGCCTCGCGGTGTCGTCCGGCTCGGCCTGCACCTCGGCGAGCCTGGAGCCGAGCTACGTGCTGCGCGCGCTCGGCCGCAGCGACGAGCTGGCGCATTCGAGCCTGCGCATGACGATCGGCCGTTTCACCACCGAAGAAGAAATCGATTTCGCGGTCAGCACCATCCGTCACAACGTCGCCAAGCTGCGAGAGCTCTCGCCGCTATGGGAGATGTACCAGGACGGCGTGGACATCAGCACCATTCAATGGGCGGCGCACTGAAGCTTCGGCATTCCCGCAGCATCCTGCGCAGCTTCTATTCGCAAGGAGAACACCATGGCCTACAGCCAAAAAGTCGTTGAGCACTACGAAAACCCCCGCAACGTCGGCTCGTTCGAAAAGGGCGACGAGACGGTCGGCACTGGCATGGTCGGAGCACCCGCCTGCGGTGACGTGATGAAGCTGCAGATCAAGGTCAACCCGGCTACCGGGCTGATCGAAGACGCCAAGTTCAAGACCTACGGTTGCGGTTCGGCCATTGCGTCGAGCTCGCTCATCACCGAATGGGTCAAGGGCAAGACACTCGACCAGGCCATGTCGATCAAGAACGCGCAAATTGCCGAGGAACTGGCGCTGCCGCCGGTGAAGATCCACTGCTCTATCCTCGCGGAAGACGCCATCAAGGCCGCGGTCAGCGACTACCAGACCCGGCACGCCACGGCCCCTGTTGCCGCGGTGGAGTGAGAAGCGCGACATGGCGGTGACCCTCACGGAAGCGGCGGTGCGTCATGTGACGCGCTACCTCGGCAAGCGCGGCAAGGGCGTTGGCGTTCGCCTGGGCGTCAAGACGACCGGCTGCTCGGGCCTGGCCTACAAGCTCGAGTACGCCGACGACGTGGCGCCCGAGGACGTGATCTTCGAAGACCAGGGCATCAAGGTGCTGGTCGATCCGAAGAGCCTGCCCTACATCGAAGGCACGCAGCTCGACTTCGTGCGCGAAGGCTTGAACGAAGGCTTCAGGTTCAACAACCCGAACGAGCGCGACCGCTGTGGTTGCGGTGAATCGTTTCGCATCTGAGGCCCTGAGCGTGGCTTCGAGGCGCGGCGCGGCCGCGCCTTTTTATTGATGCTCCCCGAGTTCCGATGACGCCAATGAAGCTGGACGCCGACGACTTCGAATTGTTCGGCCTGACACGCCGGCAGGCGCAGGACCGCGCGCAGATCGACGTGCGCTGGAAGGCGCTGCAGGGTGAAGTGCACCCCGACCGCTTCGCTGCTCACGGGGACGCCGCACAACGCCTGGCGATGCAGTGGGCCGTCCGCGTGAACGAGGCCTTCCAGCGGCTCAAGGATCCTTTGCGCCGTGCTGCCTACCTGTGCGAGCTCCACGGCGAGGCAGTGGAGGCCGAGGACAACACCGCCATGCCCGCCGAGTTCCTGATGCAGCAGATGGCTTGGCGAGAGGCGTTGGACGACGCCGATCGCGCCGCGGCGGTCGACGCCTTGAATAAGGAAGTTCTAGCGCGTCGCCGGCACCTGCTTGCCGAACTGGAAACCACGCTCGACGTGCGCAAAGACTGGCCTGCCGCCGCACAGCAGGTCAGAGCCCTCATGTTCGTCGAGCGCTTTGTGCACGACCTCGATCGCCGCCTCGAGGCGCTGGGACAATAAGCACATGGCCTTGCTGCAGATTTCCGAACCCGGTCACTCGCCCGACCCGCATCAGGCGCGACTCGCGGTGGGCATCGACCTGGGCACCACGCACTCGCTGGTGGCCACCGTGCGCTCGGGCGTTGCCGAATGCCTGGCAGACGGTGAAGACCGCAAGCTGTTGCCCTCAGTCGTGCGCTATCTGCAGGAGGGCCGCCGCGCCATCGGCTTCGAGGCGCTCGCAGCGCAGGCCGAGGATGCCGAGAACACGATCGTGTCCGTCAAGCGATTCATGGGACGCGCGCTGGCCGACATCGCCGGGCGAGACAAGCTGCCCTACCGGTTCGTCGATCAGCCGGGCATGGTGAGTCTGGAGACGCGCCACGGTGTCAAGACGCCCGTGGAAGTCTCGGCCGAGATCCTTGCGACGCTGCGCTTTCGCGCGGAGGACAGCCTGGACGGCGAGCTGTTCGGCGCAGTCATCACCGTGCCGGCCTACTTCGACGATGCGCAGCGTCAGGCGACCAAGGACGCCGCGCAACTCGCCGGCCTGGATGTTTTGCGCTTGATCAACGAACCCACTGCCGCCGCGATCGCCTACGGGTTGGAGCATGGCAGCGAAGGCCTGTATGCCGTGTACGACCTGGGCGGCGGCACCTTCGACATCTCGCTGCTGCGCCTGGCGAAAGGCGTGTTCGAAGTGGTCGCCACCGGCGGCGATTCGGCCCTCGGCGGCGACGACTACGACCACGCGCTGGCCGACTGGGCACTCGACGCGGCGGAGCTCGGTGTCGAGACCGCGCAGGACAAGCGTGCCGTGCTCGTTGCCGCGCGCGCCGCGAAGGAGCAGCTCACGAGTGCGCAGGCCGCGCGCTTGAAAGCCACGCTCAGCGCCGGCGGGCTCGATGTCGAAATCACTCGCGAGCAGTTCGATGCCATCACTCGCGCCCTGACCGAGCGGACTGTCGCCACCGTGCGCAAGGTGCTGCGTGATGCGCGCGTGGCCAAGAACGAGGTGCAGGGCGTCGTGCTGGTCGGCGGCGCCACGCGCATGCCGCAGATCGTGGCGGCGGTGGCGGGCTTTTTCGATCGCGCACCGCTCACCGACCTGGACCCGGACGAAGTGGTCGCTCTCGGCGCCGCGATCCAGGCCAACCAACTCGCCGGCAACGCGTCGGGCGGCGACTTGCTGCTGCTCGACGTGACGCCGCTGTCGCTGGGTCTGGAGACGATGGGTGGCCTGGTCGAGCGCATCATCCCGCGCAACAGCACCATCCCGACCGCGCGCGCGCAGGACTTCACCACCTTCAAGGACGGCCAGACCGCCATGGCCATCCACGTGCTGCAGGGCGAACGCGACCAGGTCGAGCACTGCCGCTCGCTGGCGCGCTTCGAGTTGCGCGGCATTCCGCCCCTGGTGGCGGGCGCGGCGCGCATCCGCGTGAGTTTTCAGGTAGATGCCGACGGCCTGCTGAGCGTGAGCGCGCGCGAGCAGGGCTCGGGGGTCGAAGCGTCGGTGATCGTCAAGCCGAGTTACGGCCTGGCCGACGATCAGATTGCCCGCATGCTGAAAGAGGGCTTCGGCACCGCCGAAGCCGACATGCACGAGCGCGCCTTGCGCGAGGCCCGTGTCGATGCCCAGCGGCTGCTGCTGGCCACTCGCTCGGCGCTCAACGCCGACGGCGATTTGCTGCAGGCGGACGAGCGTGCCGAAGTCGAAGCCGCCTTGGAGGCACTCGACCGCGAAAGCCGCGGCGAGGACGCCGCAGCGATCGAGGCGGCCGTCAAGGCGCTGGCCGACAGCACCGAGGCCTTCGCCGCCGAACGCATGAACCGCGGCATTCGCCAGGCGCTCACCGGCCGGCGCGTCGAAGAAGTCTGAAGAGAGCCGAGTTCGCCATGCCTGTCATCAAGATCCTGCCGCACCCCGAGTACTGCCCCCAGGGCGCCAGCGTGCAGGCTGAGGCCGGCACCTCCATCTGCGAGGCGCTGCTCGAGCACGACATCGAGGTCGAGCACGCCTGCGAGATGAGCTGCGCCTGCACCACCTGCCACGTGGTCGTCCGTGAAGGCTTCGCGTCCTTGAACGAGATGGACGAAAGCGAAGAAGACCTGCTCGACCGTGCCTGGGGCCTGGAGCCCAACTCGCGTCTGAGCTGCCAGGCCATCGTGGCGCAGCAGGATCTGGTCGTCGAGATTCCCAAGTACTCGATCAACCACGCCAAGGAAGAGCACTGAGGCTGTGCGTCGAAAGACGTCACCGGCGCAGCACAATGCCACCCCATGACGCGACAGATCTTCCTCGACACCGAGACCACGGGCCTGAGCCCCGAGAGCGGCGACCGCATCATCGAGATCGGCTGCGTGGAGATGCAGGGCCGGCGCCTGACCGGGAACAACCGGCACTTCTATCTCAACCCCGAGCGGTCGAGCCATGAAGATGCCATCAAGATTCATGGCCTGACCGACGAGTTCCTGACCGACAAGCCCAAGTTCGCTGCGGTGGCGGACGATCTCATGGCCTATCTGGCCGGCGCCGAGATCGTGATCCACAACGCCGCCTTCGATGTCGGTTTCCTCAACGCCGAACTGGCGCGGCTGAGCCGCGGCAAGTTCAGCGAGCAGTGCCCGCGAGTGACCGACAGCCTGTTCATGGCGCGTGAGATTTATCCGGGCAAGTCGAACTCTCTCGATGCGCTGTGCAAGCGCCTGGAAGTCGACAACGCGAGCCGCACGCTGCACGGTGCGCTGCTTGATGCAGGATTACTGGCCGAGGTCTACATCCGCATGACGCGCGGGCAGGATTCGCTGGTCATTGAAGCCCGCGAAACCACGGCGGGCGGTGTCGAGATCGCACGCGTCGATCTGAGGCAGTTCACGCTGGCGGTGCTCGCGCCGAGCGAGAGTGAAACGGCCGCGTTCGATGCGGTGCTCGCCGAGCTGGACAAGGCCTCCGGGGGCCGGACGCTGTGGCGCGCCATGGCATAATTCCGGCCTCGCGTGAGCAGCGCGAGCCAGGATTTCGGGCGGTTAGCTCAGCGGTAGAGCACTGCCTTCACACGGCAGGGGTCGCAGGTTCGAACCCTGCACCGCCCACCAGACAAGAGAGCCTGTAAGTCATTGACTTGCAGGCTCTTTTTTCTTTCTACGGAGGCCGGGGACGATTTTGTCCCCCATCCGAAACTGAACCGCGCCGGCTTTTGAGGAGGCTCCAACTCTTGAGAAGATGGAGCCATGAACAAGTCGAACAAGTTTTCACCTGAGGTCCGTGAGCGCGCGGTGCGCATGGTGCAGGAGCACCGCGGGGAGTACCCGTCGTTGTGGGCGGCCGTCGAGTCGATCGCAACGAAGATTGGCTGCGTGCCGCAAACGCTGCTCGAATGGGTCAAGCGCCAGGAGGTCGAGGGCGGTGCACGCGATGGTGTGACTACGTCCGAAGCGCAGCGCGTCAAGGAATTGGAGCGCGAGGTCAAGGAGCTGCGCCGGGCCAACGAGATCCTGAAGCTGGCCAGCGCGTTTTTCGCCCAGGCGGAGCTCGACCGCCGACTCAAGTCTTGAGGGACCTCATCGACAAGCACCGCGACACCCACGGGGTTGAGCCGATCTGCAAGGCGTTGCAGATCGCCCCGTCGGGATCGGAGGCACGCAGCCCTTCGTCGCAACCCTGAACAGCGCTGCGTTCGCGCTCGACGCGACGAGGCACTGGTGCCCCATATCTAGCGCGTCTGGAACGCCAACATGCAGGTCTATGGCGCCGACAAGGTTTGGCGTCAACTCGGCCGTGAAGGCCATCCGGTTGCGCCATGCACCGTAGAGCGGCTGATGCGCAGACGGGGCTGCAAGGCGTGAGGCGAGGCAAGGTCGTGCGCACAACGATCAGCGACAGCAAGGCGCCATGCCCCCTGGACCGAGTCAACCGGCAATTCCGCGCCGAGCGTCCGAATCAACTCTGGGTCTCGGACTTCACCTACGTCTCGACCTGGCAGGGCTGGTTGTACGTGGCCTTCGTCATCGACGTGTTCGCCCGCCGCATCGTCGGCTGGCGGGTCAGCGGTTCGATGCGAACAGACTTCGTGCTCGACGCTCTGGAACAAGCGCTCTATGTGCGCCAGCCCGAACGCGACAGCCCCTTGGTCAACCACAGCGATCGCGGTTCGCAATACGTGTCGATTCGGTACAGCGAACGCCTGGCCGAAGCCGGTGTCGAGCCGTTCGGGAGCAGATACTGCATCGCGACCGCATCGTCGCGCGCGCCCAGCCCGTGTTCCAGAGAGCCGGTGGGCAAATCAGTCGCTCACACGATGACGGCGCCTGCACCCGAGTGCGGCAGGTTGCAGTTCGTACTCGACTCACGAAGCAACACCCGGCCGATCGCTCGGCCGGGTGTTTCAGTGTCGATGCATCGTGCTGCCTGGGATTGGTCGCCGCCGACCCACAGGCGCCTTTCTTTCAGTACACCGCCAGCTGCTGCGCCACGAAGACCACCAGCACACCGGCCGCGAGGGCGAGGTAAGGCCGCATGCCGGCGCGCTTAATCACCGCCACGCCGCCGTTGAGCAGCGGGTTGTCACCCGCCGCGCTTGGAAACACGCCCTTGTCCTGAACGTAGTGGCGATAGAGGAACACCGGGATGATCAACGCCGCGAACACCAGGCCGATGGTGAGCGTGCCGGCGCCGTACACATTGGCTCCCAGACCCATCAGCGCCAGGTTGACGAAGCCGAGCACCGCGCCGACGCCGAGCAGCCAGTTCGGGCAGCGGAACGGCCGCGCCCAGTCGGGTCGGTCCAGACGGTGGATCCAGCCGGACTGCAGGTTGAGGAAGTTGAAGATGATGTAGCCGACGTTCGAGGCCGCCAGCACGAACACGTAGTCGGACAGCAGCAGCAAGACGACGTTGAAACCGAGGTCCGTCCACATCGCCCGCGTCGGCGCGCCGTGCTCGTTGACGTGCGAGAGGTACTTCGGGAACCAGCCATCGACCGAGGCCTGGTACAGCGTGCGCGAGGAGCCGGCCATCGAGGTCATGATCGACAGCAGCACCGCCAGGATCAGCATCACCACGATGATGTTGCCGATGATCGGGCCGCCGCGCACCATCTGCGCCATCACGTTGGCCACGCCCATGCCGCTGTAGATTTCGGGGGCCAGCATGCCGCCATAGACGGCCGGCGTCAGCACGTTGCCGGCCGCGTCGAGCACCGGCGGCGTCACCACCTCGCCCAGGCCCAGGTAGCCCTGGAAGGCGAGCGGCACCACGGTGAAGACCAGGATGCACAGCAGGCCCGAGTAGAAGATGGCCTTGAAGGTGTCGCGCTTGGGGTCCTTGAACTCGCGCGTGTAGCAGACCGCCGTCTCGAAGCCGTAGGTAGACCAGGCCGCGATGAACAGGCCTGCGGCCATCAGCGTGAAGCCGGCCATGTTCCATTCGCCGTCGATGGCCAGGCCTGCCGCGTCACGGGCCAGCGGTGCGAAGGGTGCGAAGTGCGCGCTCGGGATGTCGCCCGTGAGCAGCGGCACGAGGGCGATGGCAATCAGCGGAATCAGCGCCGTGATGCCCAGCACCATGGTCGTGCGCGCCGAGCGCAGGATGCCGCCGTGCTGGATGCCGAACACCGCCAGCAAAATCGCCAGTCCGACCACGAAGGTCGCGTTGATGCGCACCTGCAGGCCCGACTTGATGTTGCTCAGATCGAGCAAGGTGATCTGCCAAGTATTGATTGCGGCATCCGCCGGGAACAGCGCGCCCAGCATGTAGCCGGCGGCCAGACCCGAACCGATGGCAAGCACCGGCGACCACGCAAACCAGTTGCACCACACCGAGAGCGGAGCGATGACCTTGCTGTAGCGCACCCAGGCCACGGCCCCATAGACGGAAGCGCCGCCCGTCTTGTTGGGAAACAGCCCGGCAATCTCGGCATAGGTAAAGGCCTGCAGGAAGCCGAAGCTGATGGACAGCACCCACACCATCCACGCCGGTTTGCCCACCGTGGCAGCGATCGCGCCCACCGAGAACAGCACAAGCGCTGGCACGCCGCTGGCCACCCAGAACGCCCCGGTCCAGCTGATGCGCCGCTGCAAAGAGCCGCTGTCGGCCTCGGGCCGCGCACCGATGCCCGTGATGGGAAGTCCAGCCGCTGTCGTGTCGTTCATGGGAAACCTCTCGTGGATTTGGAGGATAGCCAGGGGGGATGCGCGCGCTCAGAACGAGCGGACGATGGAAGCGAGGAACTTGCTGTCGCCGGTGTCGACGCCGTCGATCGTGTAGAGCGTCGAGTCGGCATTCGTGTCGATGTAGGCCAGGCTGGCGCGCCAGCCCTGGCCCAGATCCTTCGCAATGCCGATGCGGTAATCGGTGAAGTTGAAATCTTCGTAATGACGCACCGTCTGCCGGCCCACGTGCAGATCGACCGCCCAGCCGTCGCCGAATGGCATGGCGGCATTGGCCTCGATGTAGTGCGAACCCTTGGAGTCGCCGTTGCCGGCGGTGCCGAAGCTCTTGTCGTTGAAGCCGAAGTAGTCGGTGACGCTGTGCGAGTAC
>NZ_JACDCU010000336.1 GCF_013817365.1 Methylibium sp.
CGCCGAGGCGGGCGCGACGGCGGTCAACGCGGCGAGGGGCGCGAGGGGCCGCGCGCCGAAGGTCGCGACAGTCCTCGCAGTGAAGGCCGCGGCGAAGCACGCGGCGATCGAGGCAGCGAGGACCGCGCCCGTCGAGGTGAACGCGGTGAACGCCCTGAGCGAGCCGAGCACGAAGGCCGCGGAGGACGCCGCAACGAGCGTGTGCAAACGGCCGCAGCCAACGTCGAGCCGACCGGCTCCGCGCCAGCGGTTGACCGCACCGAGCGTCCCGAGGGTCGCGGCGAAAGCCGCCGCAACCCGAGACCGGCGCCGCCGTCCGCGAACGACGAGACAGCCTTGCCATTGAGCGATGCACAGGGCCTGGACGCCGACGCGGCCCCGGCCGACACCGCCGAGAGCGCCGAGAACGGCGAGCGCGACGCCAGCCGCCGTCGGCGCCGGCGCGGTGGACGAGGCCGCGGTGAACGCGACGAAACGCTTGCCGACGGCAGCAGCGCGGGTGCCACGGAAGAGTCGCATGAGTCCGGCCCGACTGTGGCCGAACTCGGTGTCGAAACCTCGTCCGTTCAAGGTGAGGGCGATACCGGGGTCGATCCCGCCGAAGCCGAGCGTGCCGAGGTCGATGGCGGTGACGAGGCCGCCGGCGGCGAGCCGCGACGCAGACGCCGGGGAGGCCGCGGTCGTCGCGATCGCACCGAAGGCGCCGTGGTCGCGGAGGGCAACGTCGAGGCGCCAGACGCTGAGATGCAGGCCAGCGGCGGCGAAGGCGCTGCAACGAGCGAAGCGGCGTCGGGCGACGCGGTCACGGGCGATGCCCTCGGCAGCGAAACCGTGCGCGCGGCGACGCCGACCCCGGTCGAGCCGGTCATGCCGGTCGCCGAGGCAGCGGTGCCGCCGGCCTTTACGGCTCTCGAATTGCCGTCGCAGCCAAGTGCCACGAAGCCCGTCGCGACGGCGGTCACGCCTTCACCCGAGCCAGTGTCCGCACCGGCGTCCGCACCCACGCCAGAGCCTGCGCCCATCGCTGCCGAGCTTGCGGCCTATGAGCTGCCCATGAACGAGCTGGCAGCAGTGGCCGAAGGTTCGGGCCTCGAATGGGTGAACACCGACGCACAAAAGGTGCGTCAGGCTCAGGAGGCGATGGCCAATGCGCCGAAGCCGGCTCCTGCGCCGCGCGCGCCCAAGCCGGTGGTCGAACTCGACGACGGCCCGCTGGTGCTCGTGGAAACGCGCAAGGACCTTTCGCAGGTCAAGTTGCCGTTCGAGGGGCGCTGACACCACCGGCGGCAGTCTTCGATCGCACGAGGGGATCAGGGAAGTGAAAACGCCCTCGTGCCGAAAGGCCGAGGGCGTTTTTCTTGTGCAGGGCGATCGCAGCATCAGCCGCTCTCGCCGCGCCGCACGGGCTGCTTCAGGCCGCTTGTGCGCCGCGTGCGTGCCGTCCGCCGTTCAGCATCAAGCCCTGCACCCACATTGCCGACTGTGTGATTTCCTCGAAGCGGCGTTCCGGCTGATGGCGCAGCCCGATGGCAACGCGGCCGGTCCACCAGATGGTGCGGCCGCTGCCGGGCAGCACGACAGGGCCGACGTGGCCCACAGGTATCGTCACCGGCGGGACGGCCGAGATGTGACGAATCTTCGTGGGTGCAACGGCCGGGTCGAGTTCGAAAGTGGCATCGATCATGTTCATCTCCAAGGAGTGGATGAACGGATCATTGCGGTAAATACCGAGTCCGGCATCGCCTCGATTGCGGGCGCTTGTTCAGGGGATACCCGAGCAAAGTGCGTTCTGCACCGCACACACGGCTCGAGCAGAAAGCCTCATAGGCGCTGCCGGACCCGGCGGCTCAAGGCAGGCGGTCGAGCGCGTGCAAGTAAGCCGCGTGGTGCATCAGCTCGTCCCAGGGCAGCGGCTCGGTCTGCGGCAGGAGACGCTGCCGGCGCGCCTCGCTGGTGGCGCTGGCCTGCCAGCGGCGCTTCGCGAGCGCCGTCTCCAGCCCGTCGATCAGCGCATCGAGCGGCGCGCCGCCGTCCACCGACTGGTTGCACAGCATCACCAGATCGCATCCGGCGTTGAGCGCGGCGACTGCGGCCTCTACCGGCGTGCCGGCAACCGTTGCCCCCTGCATGCTGAGGTCGTCGCTGAACACCGCGCCGTCGAAACGCAGCCGCTGGCGCAGGATGTCCTTGAGCCAGCGGGCCGAGAAACCGGCGGGTTGCGCATCGACCTTGGGGTAGATCACATGCGCCGGCATCACGCTCGCCAGCGAGGTGCCGAGCCATTCGTAGGGCCGCGCATCGTCCTCGAGGATCGCTTTCAGCGAACGCCGGTCCACCGGCACCGCGGTGTGCGAGTCGGCCGCGACGAAGCCGTGACCGGGAAAGTGCTTGCCGCAGCTCGCCATGCCGGCCAGCAGCAGGCCGTGCATGAGGCTCTTGGCCAGCAAGGTGGCAACCCGGGGGTCGCGGTGGAAGGCGCGGTCGCCGATCACGCCGCTGGGGCCATGGTCGAGGTCGAGCACCGGCGTGAAGCTGAAGTCCACGCCGCAGGCACGCAGTTCGGCCGCCAGTACATAGCCGCAAGCCGTCGCGGCCTCGGTCGCACGCAGCACTCCGGTGCCTGCACCGGCCTTGCCGTCCTGCAGCCACAGATCGCCCAGCGCGCGCATCGGCGGCAGGTGTGTGAAGCCGTCGCTGCAAAATCGCTGCACCCGCCCGCCTTCGTGATCGACGCACACGAGCATGTCGGGCCGCAGGGCCTTGATCTCGGCCGTGAGCTCGGTGAGCTGGGAGCGGTCGCGCCAGTTGCGCGCAAACAGGATCAGGCCACCGACCAGCGGGTGCTGCAGGCGGCGCCGGTCGTCTTTGGCGAGTGCCAGGCCGGCGATGTCGAGCACGATCGGCGCGTGCGTCATGACAGCCCCTCCGCCGGCTTGGAAGCGGCCCGGCGCTCGGCCCGCATTGCTTGGATTGATACCGTGTGCTTCATGATGGCAGTTGTTCGACCACCACAAAGGCGGCCGCGTGATCGGATTCATCGGTGAGGCTGACGTGCGCCAACAGGCGACGCTCGGCAAACCACTGCGCCAGCTCGCCGTGCAGCGCGATCTCCGGCTTGCCGCCGGGCGCGTTGACGATCTCGCAATGACGCCAGGTCATTGGCCAGCGCATGCCCAGGCCGATCGCCTTGGAAAACGCCTCCTTGGCGGAGAAGCGGGTGCCCAGATAGCGCAGACCGCGCAGCGGCAGCTTGGCGGCGCGGGCGCGAAAGACAGCCAGCTCCTGCGGGCCGAGCACCTTTTCGGCAAAACGCTCGCCGCGCCGCTCGACGCTCGCGGCGACGCGGCGCAGGTCGCACAGATCGGTGCCGATGCCGTAAATCATCGGGCCGGGGAAGCGGCTTGCGGAGCCTGCGCGCGGTGGATGCAACGCAGGTAGTCACGCACCGTTTCGGCCAAGCCGAGCTCCAGCGCATCGGCAATCAGCGCATGGCCGATCGACACCTCCTGCACGCCCGGCACCGCGCGCAAGAAATCGGTGAGGTTGTCGCGATTGAGGTCGTGCCCGGCATTGAGACCCAGTCCCGCCCGCAGCGCCGTCTCGGCGGCCGCCGTATAGCGGGCCAGTTGCTTGCCGGCCTGCGGCGTGCCGTGGGCGCGCGCATACGCCTCGGTGTAGAGCTCGACCCTTTCGGCACCCAGATCGCGGGCATGAGCCATCGCCTGCGGCAGTGGGTCCATGAACAGGCTCACGCGCACGCCCAGCGAGCGCGCTTCGTCGATGAGGGGGTGCAGCCGCTCGGCGTCGGTGGGCAGGTTCCAGCCGTGGTCGGAGGTCGCCTGCTCCGCGCTGTCGGGCACGAAGGTCACCTGCTGCACTGGCAAGCCCTTGCCCTTCAGCTCGCGCAGCAGGTCCATCAGGTTGTGCAAAGGGTTGCCCTCGATGTTGAACTCCGCCTGCGGCCAGTCGCTGCGCAGCAGCGCCGCGAGTTCGTGCACGTCATGGGCGCGAATGTGCCGCTCGTCCGGTCTCGGGTGCACGGTGATACCGCTCGCGCCGGCTTCGAGCACCACGGCTGCGGCGCGCGTGACGCTGGGAATCGCCAGCGTGCGCTGGTTGCGCAGCAGCGCGACCTTGTTCAGATTGACCGACAGCGCCGTGGCGCCGCGGTGGCCGTCGAGGCCGGTGGAAATCAGCGGGTTCATGGCGGCGGTCGGTCAGGTCTCAAGGTTCTGCAGTTCCATCATCAACTGCCGCGTGCGCAATGCGGAGCTGCCGAGATGATAGTGAAGCAGCTGGCGCAGCATGGGCTTGAGTTCCGAGAGCGCCGGCAGGCAAGCGCGCTGGATGTCGGCGAGATCCTTGCCGTCGAGCGATCGCTGCAGCGTACGCCAGCGCGGGGCGTCGATGCCCGGCTCGCCGGGCGCAACGGCGACGATGCCGCTTTCGGGCCGCAGCGCAAGCGGTGCGGTCGGTGGCAGCGGCTGCTGCGTGAGCGTGACGATGTCCAGCGTCGGCAGCAGGCCGATTTCGCGCAGCAGCACCAGTTCGAACGCGCGCAGCGCCGCCTCGATGTGAAGG
>NZ_JACDCU010000337.1 GCF_013817365.1 Methylibium sp.
GAAGCGCAAGTGCTCGCGTCCCGAGTCGGACAGGTCGTTCTGGTCGTTCAGGCATCGACCACACCGCGCAGCGTCGTCCTGCAGGCGTTCGCGGCGGTGGAGCAGTGCCCCGTTGTGATGTCCGTGCTGAACAAGGCGCATGAAACGGCGACGACTGTCGGCTACGGTCGCTACTACGGCTGACTGATCCGAAGACCCTGTTTGCTGAACGAAGCGGAGCATCAATGAAATCAGATGCGATGAGGCAGCCAACCCGATCGGCGCAACGGTGCCGGCGCAGCGCGTTGGTTCGGTTGGCGGGCATCTCATTGGGCGTGTTGCTGAGCGCCTGCGGGGGCGGTTCGGAGGAGCAAGAACGCCGGTCCACGAGGACCGCGATTGCGGCACCGGCAGCCGAGGCCAGCAGCCCTGCGTCGCTCAAGGCGCCGCCGAAGCGGCGGGTGTCGTCCTTTCGGCGCGAGGGCGTCACGGCAATCGTGGTGGCACCGGACGGCAAGACGATCGGCGTCGCGACTGTGGACGGAAGGCTCCGCGTGCTGGACGCGTCGAACGAGCGCGAGATCAGGGTGCTCAAGGCACAAAAAGGTGCTGTTGCGGCCGGCCTTGCCTACAGCGCCAATGGCCGTTACCTCGTCACCGCCGGCAGAGACAGCGTTGCTGAAGCCTGGAGCGTCGAGACAGGGGAGCGCCGGTTTGCGCTTCACGGCCATGCGCAAGCGTTGCGGTCCGTCTCCGCGAGTGCGGACGGCTCCGTCATTGCAACCGGCGCGGAAGAGACCCGCGTCATGCTGTGGGACGGCATCACCGGCCGGCTCATGCGCGTGTTGAACGGCCACTCCGATTTCGTGAACACGGTGAGCGTCAGCCCGGACGGGCGCTGGCTCGCAAGCGGCGACGCGAACGCCCGCATCCTGCTCTGGGAAATCGCCACGGGGAAGCTGCTCCACACGCTGCTCGGCCACGCTGGCGAAATCAACGCCGTGGCGTTCAGCACAAATGGAAAGCTGCTCGCCAGTGCGGCTCAGGACGGCAAGGTGTTCCTCTGGGACCCGGCCGCCGGCCGGCAGGTGCACGCGTTGGAAGGCCACGGCACGCCGGTGCGCAGTCTCGCGTTCAACCGCGACGGTGGGCTGCTCGCCGGGGGTGAGTCGGGCGGCAAGGTCATGGTGTGGGACATGAAGACACGCAGGGTGTCGCAGGACATCGCGGGTTCGAACAGCACGGTCAACGCAGTGGCGTTCGATGCAGGCGTCGACAACCAGTTGTTCGTGGGAAACGAGGAGAGCCGCGTGCGTTCGTGGGACATACCGCGCAGTACGGACCGTTAGCGGGCTGCCTCGCAATAGCGGGGCTTCCTTCAACTGATGTGATCACCGGGTTCACAGGTAGCTGAAGCCGGGCAAGTGCTCTGCAGATTTTCGGGGAGTTCGATGTCACAAGTGTGTTTGTTGCGGGCCAAGGCAGTCGCGCTCCTGCTCGTGTTGGTCGCATTGCTTGCCTTGATGATCAGCGTTTCGCCGACGGCACGGGCAGTCGGAGACCCTGCGCAAGGACCGGGTGGCCCGATTCTCGTCGTCACGTCCGCGTCGTCGGCGTTCGGTGAGTACTACGCCGAGATCCTGCGCACCGAAGGCCTCAATTCCTTTGCGGTGATGGACATCGGGGCGGTGTCGCCCGACACCCTGGCCGCGCACGACGTGGTGGTGCTCGACAAGATGCCACTCAGTTCGGCGCAAGTTTCGATGTTCGGCAACTGGGTCAATGGTGGCGGAAACCTGATCGCCATGGCGCCCGATGCCCAACTCGCCGGCCTGCTCGGAATCACCCCGGTCGGGACCACGCTGTCCAATGGTTACCTGCTGATCGATACCTCGGCGAGCCCGGGTCAGGGCCTCGTGGACCAGACGATCCAGTTCCACGGCGTGGCAGACCGCTACGACGTCATCGACGCGACGCCGCTCGCAACCCTCTACAGCACCGCGAACGCCACCACCGCGAATCCGGCCGTCACCTTGCGTAGCGTGGGTTCCGGCAAGGCGGCAGCCTTCATGTACGACCTGGCAGCGTCGATCGTCTACACGCGCCAGGGCAATCCGGCCTGGGCCACCCAGGAGCGCGACGGGTTTGCGCCGACAAGGTCGAACGACAAGTTCTTCGGCGACGCTGCCGGCGACGTGCAGCCGGATTGGATCGACCTGAACAAGGTGGCGATTCCGCAGGCTGACGAGCAGCAGCGGCTGTTGGTCAACCTGATCCTCGAGATGAATTCGGGCAAGAAGCCTTTGCCGCGTTTTTGGTACTTCCCGAACGGAAAGAAGGCGGTGGTCATCATGACCGGCGACGATCATGCCAACGGCGGCACGATCGGGCGTTTCAATCAGTTCAAGTCGCTCAGTCCCGCAGGGTGCTCTGTCGCTGACTGGGAATGCCTGCGTGGAACATCGTATGTTTACGCCGCCACACCCATATCCGACCTGGAAGCGGGAGCGTTCGCAAGCGAGGGTTTCGAGGTCGGCTTGCATATCAACACGGGCTGCGCCGACTTCGACTTGAAGTCTCTTCAGTCGATGTATGACCAGCAGGTGCCCGAGTTCCTGGGCAAGTACACCAGCGTCGGGCCACTCCTGACCCAGCGGCACCATTGCATCGTGTGGAGCGACTGGAGTTCCGGCGCCCAAGTGCAACGCAGCCACGGGATGCGCCTGGACACGTCGTACTCCTACTGGCCTGCGAGCTGGGTCGGTAACGTCCCGGGCCTGTTCACAGGGTCGGCCATGCCGATGCGGTTCGCAAAACTCGACGGCAGCCTGGTCGACGTCTACATGGCGGCCACGCAGATGACGGACGAATCGGGGCAGACCTACCCTTTTACCGTCGACACGCTGCTGGATCGTGCCCTGGGCCCCGAGGGCTACTACGGCGCGTACACCGTGAATGCGCATACCGATGTGGCGACGTCGGCGATGTCGGACGCGGTGGTGAATTCCGCGCTGGCACGCGGTGTGCCGATCGTGTCCGCCAAGCAGATGCTGACATGGCTCGACGCTCGCAATTCATCGTCCTTCGGCGCGCTGAGCTACAGCTCGGGCGCATTGACATTCACCGTCACCAAAGATCCCGCCGCCCGGGGGCTGCAGGGCATGCTGCCCACGCGTATGGGCGCCGGGGTGCTGAGCGGCATCACTCGCGGCAGCGGCGCGGTGAGTTACACGATCAGCGGCATCAAGGGGGTCGAATACGCGTTCTTCGCGGCGGACGCAGGAACGTACGTCGCGACCTATGGCGCCGACGCCGCAGGACCCGCCGTGTCGACGGTGACCCCCGCATCCGGTGCTGCTGGAGTCAGCGTCAGCGCGAAGGTGACAGCGACCTTCTCCGAAGCAATGATCGCTTCGACGATCAATGCCAGCAGTTTCGAGCTGCGAAACTCGGCGAACGCATTGATCGGCGCCACGGTCTCGTACGATGCCGGCACGCGCAGAGCGACGTTGGCGCCCCTCAGCGCGCTTGCGGCGTCTGAAACCTATACCGCGACGGTGCGCGGCGGTGCAGCAGGCCCCCGCGTCACCGATGCGGCGGGAAATGCACTGGCGGCAAACGTTTCCTGGAGTTTCACGACCGGAACGCCGCCAGCGCTAGCGCCAACGCCAGCGGCAACGCCACTGGCGGCAGCGGCAGTGGCGGAAGGAGGCTGTCCGTGCAACGCCTTCGACGGCTCGGCGACACCGGCCAATCCTGCGTTCCCCGAATCCGATCCGATCGAACTCGGCGTGAAGTTCAGGACAAGCACCGACGGCTTCATCACCGGCGTGAGGTTCTACAAGGGCTCGGGCAACAGCGGCACGCACATCGGCAATCTGTGGAGCGCCAGCGGCGCACTGCTGGCGTCGGCCCCCTTCACCAGCGAGTCGGCCACCGGCTGGCAGCAGGTGGAATTCGCCAACCCGGTGCCCGTCACGGCGAACACGGTGTACGTGGCGTCGTACTTCGCGCCCAACGGACGCTACGCCGTCGATGTCAACTTCTTCGCCGCGGCAGGAGTGACCAACGGTCCGGTCGAGTTGCTGCGCAATGGCGTCAGCGGTGGCAACGGCGTGTTCCGCTACGGTACGGCCAGCGCGTTCCCGAGCTCCTCGTTCAACGCCTCGAACTACTGGGTCGACGTCGCATTCACCAGCGTCGGTCCGACCGACGGCACGGCGCCCACGGTGACCGGGAGGTCACCGCCGGCCGGTGCGGTTGACGTGGGCACGGCGACGGCTGTGACGGTGACGTTCAGCGAAGCGCTCGATGCGGCTACGGTCAACGCATCGACTCTCGAGCTGCGCAATGCGGCCAATGCGCTGGTGGCATCGACCGTGTCGTACAACGCGACGAACCGCACAGCGACGCTGACACCGAGCGCCGCGCTGGCCGTGTCATCGACCTATACCGCCACCGTCAGGGGAGGAGCGAGCGATCCGCGGATCAAAGACCTCGCGGGCAATGCGCTGGCGGCGAATGCCTCTTGGAGTTTCACGACCGCAGCACCGCCGCAAGGAGGCTGTCCGTGCAAC